>DATABT010000594.1:0-4787 GCA_036259455.1 Longimicrobium sp.
CGGCTCGGTCCTCGCCCCGCTTCTGTGCGGCGCATCGGAGGCGGGTCCCGGGACGTGGGGCCAGCCATGGGGGTGGGTGAGTAGATTTCTCAGTCGGCGCTACAGAGATCCTGCACGGTCAATGATCGCGCGGGCGCCTCCTTCGAAATGACAGCCTTACGCTGGCGATGGTGACCGCGGGGGAGTGGGTGCTCCACGCCGAGGTGCTGGCCCCTCGTGCGGCGCGCCTGGCGGTGCCACTAACTCGACGATGAACCCTTTTTCCGGGTCTGATGGAAGATCGCGACGAGCCTCTCTTTATCCTCTGCGTGGAGCCACGGTCGAAGCCTGCATGCGCGAGAAGCCCCGCCTCCCTAAGGGAAGGCGGGGCTTCGAATCGTCGGGCGTGATCGCGGGGGATCAGCTCTGCGCGCGGGCGGCGCGGGCCCGGGCCTCGGCGCGGCGATCCACGATCTTCGCGTCCTCGCGCACGTTGGCCATCCACTGCCCCAGCAGGTCCTGCTGCATGGCGCGCAGGGCCTGCTCGCGCAGCGTCACCTTCTGCCGCTCGAACTCGCGCTGGTCCGCCGCCGTGCGGGCCACCGGGCGCACCAGGAACACGCCCGCCGGGGTCACCGCAACCGGCCCCACCTGCCCGATGGGCGTGCCGAACGCCGCGCCCACCGCCGCGTTGGCCTGGCCCAGCGTGGGGTTGGCCTCCACGCGGGTAAAGGGGCCCGCGCGCTGCACCGTGAGGCCGCGCGCCTGCGCCACCTGCTCCAGCGTGCGCCCGCCGCGGATCTCGGCCAGCATCTTCTCCGCCTCCGCGCGCCCCGCCTCGCGGCGCTTCTCGTAGACCAGCTGCTGGCGGATGGCCGGCGTGGCCTCGGCCAGCGGCGTCACGCCGGCCGGGTGGTAGCGCTCCATCTCCACCACGTACAGCGCGTCCTGCGTCTCCAGCACCTCGCTCACGCGCTCGGGCTCGTCGCCGGCGGCGCGGTTGGCGCTCTCCTCCTGCGCCCAGTTGAGGGCGGCGATGGCCGGGCCAACACCGGGGATGACGGGGTTGTTCGCGCTCACCTCCACGCCCTCGCGGAAGGTCACGTCGGGCTGCCCCGCGGCCGCCGCCTTGAGGCCACGGGCGAGCCCCGCCTCCGCCACGCGCTGCAGCTGGTTCTCCATCCGCTCCACGTCGGCGTCATTCTTGTGGAACGCCAGCAGGATGTGGCGCGCCTTCACCTCGTCACCGGTGCGCTCGTCCACCCGCACCAGGTGCACGCCGAACTGGGTGATGACCGGCTCGGACACCTGGCCCACGGGGAGCGAGAAGGCCACCGAGTCGAACGCCGGCACCATCTGCCCGCGGCCGAAGGTGCCCAGGTCGCCGCCCTGCTCCTTGTTGCTCTCGTCCTCGCTGTTCACGCGCGCCACCTCGGCGAAGTCGGCGCCGGCCAGGATCTCGGCCCGCAGCTCGCGCGCGCGCTGCACCGTGGCCTGGCGGTCCGCCTCGGTGATGGTGAGGGGAATGTACGCCACCTTGAGCCGCGCGCCCTCCGGACGGCGGAAGCGCTCCTTGTTCTCCTCGTAGTAGCGGCGCACCTCGGCGTCGGACACGGCCGGGTCCTGGCTCACCAGCTTGCCCAGGTCCAGCTGCACGAAGTCCACCGTGGCGGTTTCGGTGCGGTCCTGAAAGGCGCGCCACAGCTCGGCGTCGGTGATGTAGCGCCCGGCGGTGAGCTGGCGGGTCAGCTTTTCCTGCGGCAGCTGCTGGCGGTAGTAGCCCTCCAGCTCCGCGAACATCTCCGCCGACATGGTGGGCCCGGCCAGGAACTGGCGGTACTTGTTAATGTCGAACTGCCCGTTGGTGAGGAAGATCTCCTGCCGCGAGATGGCCGGGTGCGGCAGGTTGCGGGCGGCCCACAGCACCTCGCGGTCGCTCACCCGGATGCCGCGGCGCTCCAGCTCCTGGCGCAGCAGGGCCTCCTGCACCAGCTGCTCCCACGCCTGCTCCTGGATCTGGCGGCTCATCTCGTCCGTCACTTCGCCCTGCTGCTGCGCCTGGGCAAAGAGGGCCTGCACGGCCTGGTCGTACGCCACGGCCGAGATGGGCTCGCCGTTCACGCTGCCGACGTTCTGGCTGCCAACGCCGCCGCCCAGAGCGTCCACGTTGTCCATCAGCACCATCCATCCCATGAACAGGACGATGATGACGGGAACCAGGATCTTTCCGGCCGTGGACCGGATCATCTGCATCATCATGGAAAACGAACTCCACGTGGATCGGAGCGCACGGCGGGCGCTCCGGCTGAGAGGTTGCCGGGTGAAAACGCTGCGGGAGCGGGAAAGTGAAGCCGCCAAAGATATTTAGACGGCCCCGCCCACGCAACCCGGGCCGGGCGCCGGGACGTTGTTGACACCGGTTGCGCGCGAGATTTATGTTGCACCCCCTGTCGCCCCAGCCTTGCCCCGGCTTTTCCCGCGCACTTTCACGCGTCCATGGCAGACCTTTCCCCCGAGCTTGCGGCCCGCATCCAGTCGCTCGAGAGCAGCTACGCGGACAATCCGGGCCGCTACTTCGTGGCGCTGGCGGGCGCGTGGCGCGAGGCAGGCGAAACCGGCCGGGCCGAGGAGATCCTGCGCGAGAACCTCAAGCGCTTTCCGGGGCTGAGCGCGCACGTGCTGCTGGGGCGCTGCCTTGCGGACCGGGGGGCGTACCAGGAAGCGGCCAACGAGTTCCACTACGTCCTTTCCATCGACGCGCAGAACCTGATCGCGCTGCGCACCCTGGCCGAGATGGCCGCCGCCACCGGCCGCCGCGCCGAGGCGGAGCGCTGGTACAACGAGCTCCTCGCCGTCGACCCCATGAACGCCGAGGCCCGCGCGGCGCTGCAGGAGCTTGCGCGCGGCGGGGCGGACGCGTCCGTGGCCGACCAGCCGGCGCAGACCGGCTCCGGCTGGGGCGGCGCGGCGGAGCCGCTCGACGTGGCCGGCGGCGCGGACTCGGGGGACGCGGACGAGTTCGGGATGATCGACCTGGCGCCCCCGCCCGCGGACTCCGCGGCCGACGCCTCCGGGGTGGCGGCGGACGACGAGCTGGACGAGTGGGGCGACCTGTCCCTCGACCTCCCGCCGCAGGACGAGTCGCCGGCCGGCGCGGCCGCGCCCGCGGGCGACTTCGACGCGTTCGGCTTCGGCAGCGTGGACCTGGACACGCCCTCCGGCGCGCCGGAGGTGGACGAGACGGGCGGGCTGGACGCCTGGATGGACGCGGACGCGCGGCAGGACCGGGGCCTGAGCACGGACGAGGACCGGGGCGCCCTGGCGCCGCTGGAGGACGAGACGCTGCTGGACGCGCCCACGGCGGGCGCCGGCCTCCCGTTCCTGGACGCGGACGGCGCGGACGATACCGTCGCCGCGGACCTGCCGCTGCTGGACACGGGCCACGCCGCCGCGCCGGATTTCCCCGGCTTCGACGCGCCCTCGCACGACGACGCCTTCTCCTTCGCGGCGGACGCCCCGCTCCCCGCGTTCGAGGCGGACGCGGACGCGGACGGCCACGCGGACCAGCCCGTGGACGCGGAGGTGGTGACGGAGACGATGGCGGAGCTGTACGCCGCGCAGGGGCTGCTGCAGCAGTCCGCCGACACCTACCGCGAGCTCATCCGCCAGCGCGGCGAGGAGCCCGGCCTGGTGCGCCGGCTGGCGGAGATCGAGGCGCGGCTGCACCCGGCCGCCGAGCCGGCCGCCGAGGAGGAGGAGGCGCCGGACTGGCTGGCCTCGGTGGACGCGTTCGCCATGGGCGGCGCCGCGGCGGGGCTGGCCGCCGTCCACATGAGCGCCGAGGAGGAGCCGGAGCCCGAGCCGGTGGACGCCCCGCCCGCGCCCGCCGACGCCGCGCCGCAGGCGCCGTTCGCGGACGTGGCCAATGCGGACGACGCCGACGTACTCGCGCCGGCGGAAGCCACCACGCCCGTCGCCGATTTCGTCCCCCCGCCGCCGCCCGTGGAAACCGCGGCCGCCGCGTCCCCGGAAGCCGGCGGGGACTCGTTCGCCGATTCCTTCGCGGGCGGATTCGAAGGCGTGGAGGCGCCGGCCGCCGAGCCCGCCTTCGCCGGCGCGCCGGCCGGATCCGTCGAAACGGCCGGGACGGCGGATGCGGGGGATTCCGGCCGCGAGCCGTGGGAGACGCCGTCGGTCCACGAGACGGAGCCCGTCGGCTTCGACCTGATCGTGGTGGAGGAAGATGGCGGCGAGGTGCCCGCGCCGCCGGAGGTCGTCGCGGACGTGAGCGCCGACTGGGCCATCGCCGCCGCGCCGCTGGGCGACGACGAAGAGGCCGCCGAGGAGGAGATGGCCGCCGCCTCCGCCCCGCGCGCCGGGTCCATGAGCGTCTACTTCTCCTCGCTCCTCGCCTGGCAGCCGGGCCAGTCGGCCGCGGCGGCGGCGGCGAAGCCTCCGGCGCCCGCGTTCGACGACGTTCCCACCGCCGTGGAGCCGGCGACGGACGACACGCCGCGGACGCACACCGCCACCGCGGAGCCCCTCGCGGCGGAGGAGCCGTGGGCGAAGACGCCGTCCGCGGCCGAGCCGGTGATCGCGGAGGATGAGCCGTGGGCCGCGCCGTCCACCGGCGCCGAGGAAGAGCCGTGGGCGGAGACGCCCGCCGCCCCGGCCGCGAACGTTCCCGTGTACGACGACGCGCCCGCCGCGGACGCCGTGCCGGCGGAGCCGGAGGTCGCGGAGGACGAGCCATGGGCCGCCCCCGCCGCCGACGCGGCGCCGGCGACGGACGCGGCGGCCGACATCCC
>DATABT010000595.1:0-2244 GCA_036259455.1 Longimicrobium sp.
ATCACCAGCACGGGTGAGTAGATTTCTCAGTCGGCGCCATGGGAATCCTGCACGGGCTGAGTTCGGTGCAGGCGCCTCCTTCGAAATGACAGTTCGGCGTCGGGTCTGTTTACCTGCAACAGAATCGACGAAGAACCGGAATTTCGCAAAGTCCGCCTTCGCGGACTCGCCGGCGCGCGATCCTGCTCGAACGAAAAAGTGCGAGCGTGGCGCCAGGACCACTCTCGTACTATCGCACTCCCGCACTTCAGTCGATCACGCCGAACCATTCCACCTCGTCCAGCGGCACCTCCACGCGGTCGCCGGTGCCCAGGTGCCGGCCGACCAGGATCTCGCCGCCGTAGTCGTGGCGCAGGCGGTCGGGAAGCACCACCATCTCCGTGCCCTTGCGGCGCAGCTGCACGCGCCCGCCGTCGGCGATGGCGCGCTCCAGGCGGTCCAGCGCGTCGGGGGTCCAGTTCACGGCCCGGCCGTGTCCCCGCGGGCGGTGTCGGTGCGCGCGCGCGTGGCCCGGACGCTTTCGGCGGCGTGGGCGGCGGCGCTGTCGTAGCGGACCAGCGTGGTGTCGGGCCGAAGCGTAGCGGTGCTGCGGGCGCGGCGCAGCCCCTCGGGCCGCACGGAGACGTAGTAGTCGCGGATGAACAGCGAGTCGATCTTGGCGAACCCGCTGTCGGGAACGTCGCCGAACTTGGTGCCCGGCCGGGGCCGCGGGATCACCACGTTCAGTGTGTCCATCCACATGTCGAACTCCGCGCGCGAGATGCGCCCGAGGTACCCGTTCACGTCCACGTGCGACCCCGGCCCGAACGCCCGGAGCGCCCCCGCCGGCGGGTCCGGCTCGAAGCGCACCAGGATGCGCCGGCCGGAGGGCGTGCGCACCCACACCGCGTGGTCGCGCACCCCCGACTCCGCCGTGGCGGAAAGGTGCACCAGCCGCCCCAGCTCGCGGTTGTCCAGCGGCAGAAGCGTCTCGAACTCCTCCGTGTGCATGGGGAGCACCTCGGCGCGGTCGGCGCCGAAGTTAGCGGCGGCGCCCACCTGCCGCTTGGCCGACATGGTCTGGTCGCCGAACAGCATGGCCGCGATCAGCACGGCCATGCTGGCCGCCGCCAGCAGTCCCACCCAGAGCCACACGCGCGACTCGCGCCCGCGCACCAGCCGTATGTCCATCAGAGCGCACCGTTCGTGAAAGTGGCGTTAAACCGGGGCATGTTGCGCAAGGAGCGTTCCCCCCGCGGCTTGCACCGGGCGCCGCGCCGCCGTTATCATTTGCCGCCCCTGAACCATTTCGTGCCAGGTCCCCTCAACGCAACAACCCGGAGAGAGCCCCGTGCCCCGCACCGTCCCGAAGCAGAAGCCACGGCGCAACCCGCTGCTTCCCTTCTACGTCATCATGGGCGTGGTGGCCCTTGCCGGCGCCTTCATTCTCTTCCGGCAGATGTCGGGCGGCGGCGGGGCGGCGACCACGCTGCAGCCGGTAGCCATGACGCCGGAGCAGTTGCAGCGGGTACCGGGCGTTTCGCAGGGCCGGCCCGACGCGCCGGTGGTGTTCATGGAGTTCGCCGACTTCCAGTGCCCGGCCTGCGGCCGCTTTGCCAGCTTCTCCAAGCCGCTGGTGAAGGATTACATCGACAACGGCACCGTGCGCTTCGTATGGTACGACTTCCCGCTCGTCGAGATCCACCCGAACGCCATGCTTGCGTCGCGGGCGGGGCGCTGCGCCAACGAGCAGAACCGGTTCTGGGAGTACCACGACTACGTGTTCGGCCAGCAGGGCGCGTGGTCGGCGCAGAACAACCCGGTGAACCTGTTCATCGAGTACGCCAGGCGCGCGGGGCTGGACCGCGACGCGTTCGCCCAGTGCCTGCGCTCCGACAAGTACCAGAAGGAGGTGTCGGAGAGCCGCGAGCTGGGGGTGACGCTGGGGGTGAACGGCACGCCCACGCTGTTCGTGAACGGCAAGCGGGTGCAGGAGACGCCCGGTACCCGCGCGGAGTGGGAGGCCCTGATCCGCCAGGAGATGAGCGGCGCCGCCGCGCCGGCCGCGGCCTCCGCCACGCCCGCGGACACGTCCGCGGACACGGTTCGGGTGCCGGTGGGCGCCGCCACCCCCACGGCCGAGATGCCGAACAGCGCCACCGCCACCCACCGCGCCCGCGCGAACCGCGGCTGAATGCCCACCAGCGAGATCACCAGCAGGGTGACGTACGCCCCCAGCCCCCACGCCGCCACCGGCATCCCCAG
>DATABT010000596.1:0-3581 GCA_036259455.1 Longimicrobium sp.
GACTTCGTGACGTTCCAGCCGCGGTTTCAACCGCCGTAACGGGGCCGGCGGATGCAGACCGCACCCGGCCCTCGACACCGATTGACTATCCCCGCCCCTACAACTCCACGCCGTCCCGCTGTTTGCGCTCCCACCGGTCGGCGTCGCGGACCTGGTACTTGGAGAGCGTGCGCGCCGCGGCCTCGGACAGGTCGATCCCCAGCTGGTTCGCCAGCACCACGACGACGAACAGGATGTCGCCCAGCTCCAGCGCGATGTCGCCCTCGGGCTCGTCGTGCTTCTTGGTCTTGGGGCCGTACGCGTGGTTGAGCTCCCGCGCCAGCTCGCCGACCTCCTCCGTAAGCCGCGCCAGGTTCACCAGCGGCGGAAAGTAGCCTTCCTTGAACTGGCCGATGTACGCGTCCACCTGCTGCTGGATATCGCGGAGATCCATGCCGTACCGTCGCCTGTGTTCGAGCCGGGAGTGATCGCCACAACGTACGCGTGTTCCCAAATGGAAACAAGAAGGGGCCGGCGCCCCCGTCCGGCGCCGGCCCCGCCTCGATCTCCATCCCCCGCACGTCCGGCGCGCGAAAGGGCGTTCGGCGCTTGACCATGTGCTTGCGGGTGCCGCGGCCGCCTCCGCCGTGCGACGCACCTTCGGGACCGCCCTCGAACTTCGCCCCCTCTTCCACGCAGTTTGTGGGAGAGGGGGCGGGGGGTGAGGGCCCGGACGCCAGCGCGATGCTCGATCTCCACCCCATCCTCCCCCGGGGCTCCTGAAGGTGGGCGAGGTCTACCTAGCCGGAGGGGGCGCCCCGCGACCGCGAATCACCCGATCGTCCCGCTCTGCTACACATTGTCCAGCTGTGCTGGACAGTTGTCCAGCCGAAACCCTACATTCCCCGCCCCGAAACCCAATCCACCGGCATCCGCACGCCCGTACAGGCATTCAGGTGAGCGAAAACAAGCCGCGCGTCGGCATCATCATGGGCAGCCGCTCGGACCGCGAGACCATGCAGGAGGCCGCGCGCGTCCTGGACGAGCTGGGGATCGCGTACGAGATGGAGATCGTCTCCGCGCACCGCACCCCGGACCGCATGTTCCGCTACGCGGAGGAGGCCGAGGGCCGCGGCATCGAGGTCATCGTCGCGGGCGCGGGCGGCGCGGCGCACCTGCCCGGGATGACGGCCGCCAAGACCGTCGTCCCCGTCATCGGCGTCCCCGTCCTCTCCTCCACGCTCAACGGGCTGGACTCGCTCCTTTCCATCGTCCAGATGCCCAGGGGCGTACCCGTCGCCACGGTGGCGATCGGCAAGGCGGGCGCGGCGAACGCGGGATTGCTCGCCGCACGCATCATCGGCAGCCACGATCCGCGGATACGCGAGCGGCTGAAGGCGTACGCCGCGCGGATGGCGGAAGACGCGCTGCGCGACCCGGAGGCGGCCAGGTGAACCCGCCGATCCTTCCCGGCGCCACCATCGGCATGGTGGGCGGCGGGCAGCTGGGGCGCATGTTCGCGCTGGAGGCCCGGCGAATGGGGTACCGCCTGGTCGTTCTGGATCCGGGGGACGCAACGCCCGCCGCGCAGTTCTGCGACGAGCACATCCGCGCCCCGTTCGAGGACGTGGAGGCCTGCCTGCGGCTGGCGCGGATGAGCGACGTGGTCACGCTGGAGTGGGAGAACGCGGCCGTGGCCACGCTGCGGGCCATGGCCGAGCACGTGCGAATCCACCCCTCCCCGGACGTTCTTGAAGTAGCGCAGCACCGCGTGCGCGAAAAGGACGCGGCGCGCCGCCTGGGCGTCCTCACCGCGGAGTACCGCGCGGTACGCACGCGGGACGAGCTGGACGCCGCGCTGCGGGAGATCGGCGCGCCGGCCATCCTCAAGACCGCGCGGATGGGGTACGACGGCAAGGGCCAGGCGACGATCCGCGATGCCCTCGAGGCCGGCGCCGCCTGGGACGCGCTCTCCGGGCAGGGCGACGACTTCATCCTGGAGGCGCGGGTGCCGTTCCGGATGGAGGTGAGCGTGATCTGCGCGCGCTCCGCGTCGGGCGAGACGGCGTGCTTTCCGGTGTCGGAGAATGAGCACCGCCGTGGCATTCTACACCTTACGGTGGCGCCGGCACGGGTGGACGATTCGGTCGCGGCGGAGGCGGTGCGGGTGGCCTTCACGCTGGCGGAAGGACTGGGCGTCGTCGGCCTGCTGGCGGTGGAGATGTTCGTGGACGCGGACGGCCGCATCCTGATGAACGAGATCGCCCCGCGCCCCCACAACAGCGGCCACCACACCTGGGAAGCGTGCGCCGTGAGCCAGTTCGAGCAGCAGCTGCGCGCCGTCTGCGGGCTGCCGCTGGGCGATCCGTCTCTCCTGCGCCCGGCCGCGATGGTGAACCTGATGGGCGAGGACGCGGGAACGGGGCTGGGGCGGCCGGGCGTGGCGCAGGCGCTGGCGGTGCCGGGAACGGCGCTGCACCTGTACGGAAAGCAGGAGGCGCGGACGGGGCGCAAGATGGGGCACCTGACCGTGCTTGCCGACACGGCGGACCAGGCGGCGCAGCGGGCGCTGCAGGCGTGGGAACGGATTGCGGGCGGCGGATGAGCGACAAGACTCTTGCGCGCCTACATCTTGTGGTGCAATTCTAGGGGGACGCACCATCTGTGGTGCGGCGCCACAAACCTCCCGCCGGCGGACCTCCCCTGCCCTGCCCGGGGACCCCGCCGCCCCGCAGAACGCCCGCGTTGTCCCATCCCGCGGCCGGCCGCACCTGAAACAAAACGCGGCCGGCGGCGTAAGCAGAGACAACGGAAGGGCTTGGCGACCGGGCCGATCATGGCCCGCCGATTGCTTTGCTTCCGTCAGTGATCGCGTAAGACACGGGAGGGAGGTCCCGATGATTCTTCACTGCAACTTCGAAGAGCTGAGAGCGCTGGCGTCCGCCGGCGAAACCGTGGTGAGCGCCGCCGAAGCCGCGCCGTCCACCGGAGCCGTCTCGGCGCCGGCGGAAGGGGTGGCCAAGGTGGAGATGCTGCTGCCGCGGCTGACCGGCGACTTCAGCATCGAGACGCTGGACGACCAGCGGCGCGTGCGCCACGCGGTCAGCGTGATCGTGGACGACCTGCACTCGCGGCTGGACCAGACCCTCATCGACCACAACCCGGCGCACGAAGAGGCGGTGGCGCTGTACTTCGACTACGGCCACTCGCGCACCGTGCTGCACCGCCTGGACCTGATGGGCGCGGAGATGGAGGGGATCGTGGACCTGATCACGGGCGGCCAGCCGGATCTGGGCGGCAGCATTACCTTTCCCGACTGACGCACGTCGTCGGGAAGATCGAAAGCCCCGCGCCTCCTCCCGGGCGCGGGGCTTTTTCGTGGCCCGCCGGCGGGGGAAAGCACCACGCGGAGGAAAAAACGGGTTCTTCGTCGATTTTGTTGCAGGTAAACAGACCCGACGCCGAACTGTCATTTCGAAGGAGGCGCCGCACCGAACTCAGCCCGTGCAGGATTTCCATGGCGCCGACTGAGAAATCTACTCACCCGTGCTGGTGATCCGGCCCGCGGCCCGGTCCTCGACCCGCTTCTGTGCGGCGCATCG
>DATABT010000597.1:0-4262 GCA_036259455.1 Longimicrobium sp.
CCGTCGGGGAGATGCTCGCGTTCGCCGAGCGGAACGTATGGGGCCCGCGCAAGCTGGATGCGCTGAAACAACTGATTTCAAACCTCCTGGTGGTCGACATCCGGACCGAGGCGGTGCTGCAGGCGTACGCGGCGGTGGACACGCACATGAAGCGCTCCGGCACGCGCATGAACGAGCAGAATGATGTCTGGATCGCTGCGACGGCCAACGCGACGGGGGCCATCCTCCTCACAACGGATCGCGACTTCGATCCGCTCCACCCGTCGCACCTTCAGCGCGTCTGGGTCGATCCGCAGAGTCTGAGCTGATCTCCGCTTCACGCCTCGTTGTCGCGCCGCTCCACGGCGCGTAGCTTGGTCCGTTCCTATCCCCAACCCGCAACACAGGCGGCTGATGAGACGCATCCTCCCCGCACTGGTCCTTTCCCTCGCCGCGGCGCCGCCCGGGATGGCGGGCGCGCAGGCACCCGCGCCTTCCGTGCACCTGGAGTACGAGGAGGAGACGCTGCCGAACGGGCTGCGCGTCATCTACCACGTGGACCGCTCGGCGCCGGTGGCGGCGACGGTGCTGTGGTACGACGTGGCCAGCAAGCACGAGGTGCCCGGCCGCACCGGCTTCGCGCACCTGTTCGAGCACCTGATGCTGTTCACCGGCTCGCGCAACGCGCCCGAGGGGCGGCACTTCGCGCTGCTGGAGGCCGTGGGCGCGCGCACGGGGACGGACATCAATGGCACCACCAGCTGGGACCGCACCAACTTCTTTCAGCAGGTGCCGGCGCACGCGCTGGAGCTGGCGCTGTGGCTGGAGGCGGACCGCATGGCCACCCTGGACGAGGCGCTGAACGAGACCAAGCTGGTGAACCAGCGCGAGGTGGTGAAGAACGAGCGCCGGCAGAGCAACGACAACCAGCCGTACGGCATCTGGATCGAGCGGATGCTGGCGAACCTCTACCCGGAAGAGCATCCCTATCACCACCCGGTGATCGGCTACATGCAGGACCTGGAGAACGGCTCGCTGGAGGACGTGCGCGGCTTCTTTCGCACGTACTACGTCCCCAACAACGCCGTCCTGGCCATTGCCGGCGACATCGACGTGGCGCAGACGAAGCAGATGGTGCGGCGCTACTTCGGCGGCATCCCGCGCGGCGCGGAGCCGCCGCCGGTGCGCCAGGTGCCGCTGGCGGCGCGAATGGGCGAGCAGAAGCGCGAGGTCATCCGGGACGCCAACGCCCCCGCGCCCGCGGTCTACGTGGGCTTCCGCGTTCCCGCCGCGCGTGATCCCCGGGCGCCCGCCGTGGCCCTGCTCTCCAGCGTGATCGCGACGGGACGTTCGTCGCCGCTGTACGGGTCCATGGTGCGCGACCGGCAGATCGCCACCAGCGTGTTCGCCTTCAACTTCGGGCTCGCGGAGGGCGCGGACATGCTGGTGGTGGGCGCCGTCGGCAAGCCGGGGGCGAGCGCGGACTCGCTGGAGGCGGCGCTGCTGGCGGAGCTGGACGGCATCGCCGGGCGCATCGACGAGGAGGGGCTGCGGCGCGCGCAGGCGGCGGAGGGCTTCTCCCTCGTCAACCAGCTGCAGGCGATGGGCGGCTTCGGCGGGCGCGGCGACGTGCTGGCGCAGGGCGCCGTCATCCACGGAAACCCCGGGTGGATCAACGGATGGCTCCCCGCGCTCAACGCCGTCACGGTAGAAGGCCTGCAGGCGCTGGCGCGGGAGCGGATGACGGCCGACAACCGCGCGGTGCTCGTCTTTGTCCCCGCCCCGCGGACGGAGGCCGCCCGATGAACGCTTCGATGATGAGGATGATGCGCCCTCTCGCACTTCCACTCCTGGCCGCGGCATCGCTGCCGGTGACGGGGGACGCGCAGCCGGAGCCGCGCCCCGCGCCGCAGATCGTGGCGCAGCAGCCGGCGCTGGGGTCCGTGCGGCCGTACACCCTGCCGCCGGTGGAGTACTTTCAGCTGGACAACGGGTTGCGCGTGGTGGCCGTGCGGCAGACCACCGTGCCGCTGGTGACCGCGCGGCTGATCGTGGACGCCGGCGCGGAGCACGAGCCGGCCGCGCGCAACGGGTTGGCCGTGCTGACGGCCAACCTTCTTCCGGAGGGGACGGCGCGGATGTCCGGCCCCGAGCTGGCGGAGCGGATGGAGCGGCTGGGCGCGCAATTCCAGACGGGCGCGGGGCAGAACCTGACGTTCGTGGCGGTGACGGGCCTCAAGGCCGTCTTCGGCGACGCGCTGCAGCTGGCGGCGGGCACGGTGATGGCGCCCGCGTTCCCCGAGCGGGAGTTCGAGCGGGTGCGGCAGCAGGCCATCACCGGACACGTGCAGGCGCAGTCCACCGTGGAGGGGCTGGCGGCGGAGACCTTCGCGCGCGCCGTGTTCCCGGCGGAGTCGCCGTACTCGCGCCCGGCGTCGGGGACGGCGGCGTCGTTGCGCGCCATCACCCGCGACGACGTGGTGCAGTGGCACCGGACCATGTACGTCCCCGGCAACGCCACCCTGCTGATGGTCGGCGACCTGACGGTGGACGACGCGCGGCGGCTGGCGGAAAAGGCGTTCGGCGCATGGACGGGCACCGGCGCGCGCCCGCCACGTACGGCCGCCGCGGCACGCCCCGTCTCTTCCACGCGCGTGATCCTGGTGGACCGCCCGGGCTCCGTGCAGTCCGCCATCCGCGTGGGCCAGGCCACCACCGGGCCGGAAGATCCCGAGTACCTGCGGCTGGCGGCGCTCACGCACGTGCTGGGCGGCGCCTTCAACGCGCGCATCAACCAGAACCTGCGCGAGCGGCACGGGTGGACGTACGGCGCCTTCGCCTCCTATGCCGCCCTGCGCGGCGCGGGGTCGATGTTCATCACCTCCTCCGTCCGCACCAACGCGACGGACTCGGCGGTGGCGGAATCGGTGCGCGAGTTCCGGCGGATCGTGGAGGAGGCGGTGCCGGCGGAGGAAGTGGCCGGCGCCACGGGAAACATGGCGGGGAGCTTTCCCGCCTCGGTGCAGACGGTGCAGGGCCTCGCGCAACGGATGCAGAACCTGCTGGTGTGGGGGCTGCCGATGGACTTCTACGCCACGTACGGTCCGCGCCTGGCGGCCATGACCCCCGACGACATCGCCGCCGTGGGCCGCGGCCGCCTCACGCCCGGCGCGGTGACGGTGGTCGTCGCGGGCGACCTGGCCTCCATCGAGGCGCCCATCCGCGCCCTGGACCTGGGCGAGGTGGAGGTCTGGTCCCCCTCCGGCGAGCGCATCCGGTGAAGGTGTGAAATTCGGATCGAGGCGACCCCGGCTCCGGCGCGTCCGGAGCCGGGGTTTCGTCGTCGTGTGCGAAAAGAGAGGACGCGGATGATGCTTCATTCGCGTCCTCTCTTTGTCCTGCCGCTCTTTGTCCTGCGCGTGAGGCGCTCGTCAGTCGGCCGGCGGGATTACGCCGCAGGCGATGCGGGCGCCGGAGTTGCCCGACGGGTCCGTGCGGTAGTCGTCGGCGCTGGCGTGCACCACCAGCGCGGTGCCGCCGGCCTTGCGCAGCGAGCTGGCCTCGCCGCCCTCCAGCGTGACGCCGCGGGCCACGGCGTTCAGCGTGCCGCGCCCGTTGGCGTCCACGGTGAGGTTGGGCAGGTCGCCCGCGTGCGCGCCGGCGGGGTTCTCGAAGCCGTGCTGCCGGCTGGCGGGGTTGAAGTGGCCGCCCGCCGTGGTGAATTCGGGCGCGTCGCACAGCCCCGTCTGGTGGATGTGCACGCCGTGCACCCCGGCGGGGAGCCCGCTGGCGCTCAGCACCACCTGCACGCCCTCCGTGGCCGGCGTGAGCAGCGCCGTCCCCACCGTGCGCCCGGCGGAATCGCGCAGCGTGATGGTCTGCGTGTTCGCGATCGCGCCCGCGGCGGCGCACCCTGACAGCGCCAGCACGGCGGCGCCGGCAACCAGCCCTCTCGTCCTCATCGTTTCTCCTCGGCCGTTTCTTCTGATGCCAACTGTCTGGCGCGCCGTCTGGTCGCGCGCGCCCGGCCGGGTCCGCAAGAGTCGGACTCGCAGGGACGACGAACGGAGTCCGGGGGATTTTCGGGTTCATCGCGGATTTCGTTGCACGCACGAAGTCTGCGCCGTGAGCTGTCATTTCGAAGGAGGCGCCCACGAGGACTTGCCTCATGCAGGATCTTGTTGCGCCGACCGAGAAATCTACTCACCCACGCTCATGGCTGGCCGCACGTCCCGGGACCCGCCTCCGATGCGCCGCACAGAAGCGGGTCGAGGACCGAGCCG
>DATABT010000598.1:0-4491 GCA_036259455.1 Longimicrobium sp.
CCACGATGCGCTCGATGGCGTTGGGCAGCGCGTTCAGCAGATCGTAGCCCGTGCGCGCCTCGATGTCGTCCACCGTGGTTTCGTACATCGTCCACGGGTTGTTGCGGATGCCGCGCGCCGTGGCCGTGTCGTTGGGCATGCGGACGGCCAGCACCTGCAGGTCGCCCGTGCCATTCACGTCGTTCAGCCCCTCGCCGCCGTCCACGACCACCGCCACCTTCCAGGTGAAGGCGGGAACCTGCACCCGGCCCTCGTTCTTGAGCGTGGCCGGGTTGGCGGTGTACTCGCCGCCGGCCACCACGTAGATCTCCTTGCCCTGCTGGCGGGCCAGGTCGTTCAGATAGTTCTCGAACTGCACCCACGGGCCCTGGTTGTTCTCGCCGGCCTGGGGCAGAATGTTGGTCAGCAGGAAGGTGGCCGCGTTCTCCTGGTACGTGGCCGTGCGGCTCTCCGACTGCACCATGTGGCCGCGGTCGTACCCGCCGTTGCGGTAGTTGAAGTCCACCACCCGGTACACGTTCGACGGCAGCGTCTGGTCCGCCGTAAAGCAGTCGCAGCGGGGCGCCGAGCCGAACTGCGTGGCGTTGATGTTCCAGCTCACCCAGTTGGGCCCGCCGCGCGTCTCGCTGTACGACGAGGCGTACTCGCGCCGGTTCACCGGAATCCCCGTGGCGCCCGTGGGCGTGCCGAACTCCAGGTGGTTGCGGTACACGGCCGTGGTCGGCACGTCGGCCGGCAGGATCTCGATCGTGGCGCTCCCCGCCGCCCCGCTGGACGCCGTGGCCGTGATGGTCGCCGTGCCCACGCTCAGGCCGTTGATGTAGCCCAGCGAGTCCACCGCCGCCACGGACGCGTTGGAGCTGGTCCAGGTGTAGGTGACGTCCGTGATCACCTGCCCCGCCGAGTTGCGCGCCGTGGGGAACGCCGGCTTGGTGTAGCCCACGGGAATCTGGCGCGGGGCGTTGATGCTCAGGCTCACCGAACCGGCGCCGCCGCCCCCGCCGCCGCAGGTGGTGTTGGCGATGCCCGGCGTGCCCAGGTCGCCCGCCCCGAACGCCGCCGCGCAGTTCATCCACGCGGAGCCGTTCACGTTCAGGTTGTCGCTGGCCGGGTCGATCAGCGCGCGCGCCGTGCCGGCCACCACGCTGGTCCAGGCGATCGAGTCCACCGACGCGCCCGCGCCGTCACGCAGCGCCAGCCAGTCCGTACCGTTGCCCAGGTTCAGCGTGGTGGTGCCGGCGTAGACGTAGTTCACCGTCACGCCGCCGTTGGTGGCCGTGTTGCCGTTGCGGCCCAGGACCGCGTACCCGCCGGCCGGAATGACCACGCTGCTGTTGATGACGTGCGCCGCGTCGTTCAGCGAGGCGATGGTCCACCCCTGCAGGTCCACCGGCGTGGTGCCGCGGTTGTGCACCTCGAACCACTCGCCGTTGGCGTCCAGCACCGCGCGCGGGTCCTGCAGGATCTCGTTGATCACCACGGCCCCCGTACCCGGCGGCGGGGGGGGCGGCGGCGGCGGCGTGGTGCCGGCGCCGTCGTTGGCCGCGCCCGGCGTGCCCTTGTCGCCCAGGCCGTAGACGGTGGTCTGCGTGGCCCAGTTGGCCCCGCTCATCACCAGGTTGTCGGCCAGCGGGTCGATCACGCCGCGCGAGGCGCCGTTGGGGGGCGAGCTGGTGCCCCAGGCCACCGAGTCCAGCGACGCGCCCGACGGGTCGCGCAGGGCCAGCCAGTCGGTGGCGCTGTTGTTCAGGTTGAACGTCTGGTGCGCGTACGAGTAGTTGGCCGTCACCCCGCCGTTGGTGGAGCTGTCGCCGTTTCGCGCCAGCACCGCGTAGCCGCCCGCGGGGACGACCACGCTGGTGTTGATGACGTGCACCGCGTCGTTGTTGGACGCGATCTGGTAGTCCTTCAGGTCGACCGCCGCGGTGCCCGCGTTGTAGACCTCGAACCACTCGCCCATATCGTCCGACACGCCGGCCGGGTTGGGCATGATCTCGTTGATCACCAGCGAAGAGGCGGCCGTCGCCGACAGGTCCAGGCTGGCCGGCGTACCGGCCGCGTCCGTGACCTGGTCGCTGGAACAGGCGGCCAGCACCAATCCCAGGGCCACGGCCCCCAGGCCGCGCATCGTGAGATGATTCATGTGAGGAGGTTCCGGAAAAAGGAACGCGCCCTCGCAGAACGGAGGGCGCAGGCACCGCGGAAGAAGCACTTTAACTTACATTATCCGACACCGCTGCGCAAGGGTTTTCGGCAACGCCCGTATTACGGATGTGTAGCAGGGGACGCACCTTACGCGTCCATCCATCAGGTCTCGATGGCCACCGTCCGCACCCCCGCCAGGTTCCCCCGCCCGTCTCCGCCAATGACGTAGCACTGCACTTCCACGCGCCCCGTGCGGTAGACGGTCGTCCCCCGCAGCGACGTCCGCAGCAGCTCGCGCAGCGCCTCGTAACGCGGGCGAATGCGCTGCGCCTCCGCGTCGTACGGGTCGCTGGTCTCCGCGTGCCGCATGAAGAAGTCGTCCAGGTCGCGTTCCTCCACCGCCCCCGCCGCGCCGATCAGCCGGCCGAACGCCTCCTCCCCCGGCGGCGCGTCCCCCCCGCCGGGGAGAAAGAAGAACTCGAACGGCCGGTCCGACTCGCTGGTGTACGTCAGCCCCTCCGACGCCTTCTCCAGCCGCTCCCGCAGCGCCGGATCGGGGGATGTGGACGATGATGCTCCCGTCATCTGCTCTCCGGGGGATGAAGATCGCTCCTGCGGTTCCGTCATTGTCCGTCCCGGCCTCTCGCGGAACATATCCTCGATGCACCCCATCCCGCACGCGCGCCCGCTACGGTCGCACGCAAAACTGTCCCCCTCCGTGGACATCCAGGTTGCATCCGCCGTCCGGTGTCATCCACGGTATCCGGTTGTCGCGCAACAACCTGGAATCAGCGGACGAACCCAGGCTCCGTGGTTGCCCTGCTTGATGGCGACCCGCCGGACACCCTTTCTCCGGCGCTTCACCCACACCTCATCGACGAGACACTCCGATGATCCGCATCCGAAAAGTTCTCGCCCTTGCGGCGCTCGCGCTCGCGCTTGCATCCGCCGCCGACGTGCAGGCCCAGTCCAGCGTCCAGTCCGGAATGACGCGCTGGCGGGGCAGCCGCAGCGAGCAGCTCATCAACCAGGCCGTGCGCTACTACGGCTTTCGCCCCAACCGCCTGACGGCCGCGCAGGTGGATGCCATCCAGGACACGTGGTTCCAGCTGTTCGGCGCGACGGGCCGCCGCACGCTCAGCCGCGCGCAGGCCACGGCCATCGTCTACATGGCGCTGGTCCATCCGTACGAGGACGAGGGGTGATACGAGGATGGGCGCCCCGGCCGCAACCGGCCCGGCGGCGGGTGGAACGACCGTCCGGGCGGCGGCGGCGACGCTCCGCCTCCGTACCGCGACCAGGCGTGCATGCAGATGGAGCCCGACGCCTACCGCCTGGGCAACCTGATCAGCGCGCCGCAGGCGAGCACCGGGCTGTTCGTGGTCGATCCGGAGAAGGCGCGCGCCCGCACCCTGGCGCGGCAGATCCAGCAGCGCGCCGTGGAGTGCCGCGCCAGCGCCGTCGCCGACCGCGCCGCCGACATCCTGACCGCGCTCTCCGCGCCGCTCCCCAGACGCTCGGACCTGGAGCCGCGCGTGAACGCCCTCAAGGACGCCATCCGGCGCTCCGGCCGCCGCTGACCCGAACTCCGCGAGCAAGCCCGATTTCCTGAGTCATCCGGCGCGGCGCGCGCCCCATGCCGTTCGACTCGTTCAGGCCAGGGCTGTCATTTCGAAGGAGGCGCCCGCGTGATCGCTGCCGGTGCAGGAACCCATGGCGCCGACTGAGAAATCTACTCACCCGTGCTGGTGACCCGTTCCTCCGTGAAAGTCGCTCAAGCCGAGGCTGTCATTTCGAAGGAGGCGCCCGCGTGGTCGCTGCCGGTGAAGGAACCCATGGCGCCGACTGAGAAATCTTCTCACCCGTGCTGGTGACCCGTTCCTCGCTCCGCGCTCGCCCAGAGTTTCTTTCCGCTCTGCCTGAACACCAGAGCCCGGGCGCCGGCGGAAGGATCTCGCCAGACGAACCGTGGGGCTGACTTCCTGCCCGGAAGCCAGCCCCACGGTGTTGCCGGCGAGACCCTTCGGGTCGCGCGCATGCGATTGGGTATCGTCCGCTTCCATACGGGCGCTCCCCCAGGGGATCACGGCTCGTGAGCCGACGACTCAACTCCCATTGTCGCTATCCTCGTCCTCCACGGCTTTCGTGGTGTCGGGCGGGACGGGGATGATGCCGCTGCCCTTGTACGCCTCCCCGCCGTGCGCGCGCGGGCCCAGAATGCGGCGGCCGTAACCGTTCTCGGGATCGGCGCCGCGGCGCAGCGCGCGGTCCACGGCGACCTCGCCGCGGTTGTAGGCGATCACGCCCAGGCGCACGGCGTCGGCGCCGTGCTCCTCGTACCGCTCG
>DATABT010000599.1:0-3428 GCA_036259455.1 Longimicrobium sp.
GTCATTTCGAAGGAGGCGCCCGCGTGATGGCTGCCGGTGCAGGAACCCGGGGCGCCGACTGAGAAATCTACTCGCCCGGGCAGGTGCCACGCGCGGGCGACGGACCTCGCCTGGATCCCTGTCTATTCATATCAGGGGGAGGCGCCACTCGGTTCAACGAATCACTTGCAGCGCCGCCCGAACGTCCGTGCCGGCTGAACCGGGGGGCCGGCTCCGTGGCACTGAAGCCGGTCCCTCGGTACGGACAGAAGGTCCTTCGGTCGCGCCGCAAGCGTTTGCGTTACTTCAGGTTATGCGCGGGCGCTCCCTCAGGATGACTCGCTCCTGAGTCATTCCGCGTTGGGGCACCCTGTGGGATGAAAGTCGCTCCCGCCGCGACTGTCATTTCGAAGGAGGCGCCCGCGTGACCGCTGCCGGTGCAGGACCGGGGCGCCAACTGAGAAATCTACTCGCCCGGGCAGGTGCCACGCGCCGCCCGACCGATCTCGCCTGGATCCCTGTGTTCATATCAGGGGGAGGCGCCACTCGGTTCAACGAATCACTTGCGGCGCCAACCGAACGTCCGTGCCGGCTGAACCGAGGGGCCGGCTCCGTGGAACTGAAGCCGGTTCCTCGGCAGACACAGAAGGTCCTTCGGTCGCGCCACAAACTCTTTCGTTGCTTTTTGTTCCGCGCGGGCGCTCCTCAGGATGACTCGCTCCTGAGGTGTTGCTCGAGGTCCTTTGGCCGGCGCCCGGGTTCGTCGTGACGCGGTGTTCAGCGCGGCGGGAACAGCACCGCGCTGACGGCTCGCGCGCGCGTGCGCAGCTCGCGGTCGGCGCGGGGGGTGAGCAGGCGCAGGTCGCGCGGGCGGGGGGCGGGGGCGCTGGCGCTGGGCGCGGGCGTGATGGCGGCGGCATCCAGCCCGTGCCGCAGCGCCAGGAGGACGCCGAGCGCGTAGCGGCTCACCGCCTCCGGACCCGCCAGGTGCCAGACGCCCGCACGCCGCTCCGGTGGAAGCAGCGCGGCCTCCCACAGTTGCGCGGCGAGATCCTCCACGGCGACGGGGCAGCGCAGCTCGTCCGTGAACAGGCGCACGGGGTCGCCGCGGCGCAGCGCATCCAGCACCCACGCGCTGTTGCGGTCCGGCGGCTCCGCGCGGACGATCAGCGACGTGCGGACCACCGCCGCGTCCGGCATCTCCCCTCGCACGTGGTGCTCGGCGCGCGCCTTCCATCGCCCGTATTCGTGCACGGGCGCGGGCTCGGCGGATTCGGCGTACGGCGACGACTCGCCATCCAGCAGCGCGTCGGTGCTCATGTAGACCAGCGCCGCGCCGGACGCACGGCACGCGCGCACCACGCTTTCCGTCGCCATCCACACGTCGCGCTCACCCGCCGCCTGCGTGTAGGCGGTGTGGATGACGAGGTCCGGCCGCACGCCCATCCACAGCGCCTCCACCGCCCGCGCGTCCGAAAGCTCGACGGCGTGCGATTCCGCGCCCTGAACGGGCGACGTGCGGCGCGTGGCGTGGACGTCGACCCCGGCGGGCGCCTGGCGGATCAGCTCGCCGCCCAGCAGCCCTCCGCCGCCGGTGATCAGTACGCGCACGATGAACTCGGTGGCGGTGGATGGGGAGCGCGAATCACGGCGTTTCTTCGCCCGGTTCGGGCGCGAGGAACACGTGTTCGCGGGTGCACTGGCCGGCGCCGGCCGCGTCGGGACAGCGCAACATCATCAGCGCGGGATCGCGCCGCCACGTGATCAGCTCCTCCGCGCGGCCACGGCCGGTGGAGCAGGTGATGCGCTTCCACGGCTTGCCGTAATCCCGCGACAGCCGGCCGACGAGCGTGTCGACGGGGATGAAATCCCAATCATCCGACATGGTCATCTCCATGCCGCGCAGCGATCCCTGGTGGAACGCGAGCCGATGATCGTGGGAGCCGGCGTCGCAGAGCTCCGTGACGCCCATCTCCCGCCAGAGGGAGTCCGGGTACGAGCCCGCATCGCGGTCCGACGTCGCCAGGCGGCAGCGCAGTTCCTGGCCCCGCGCGAAGGCGGCGGCGCGCGCCTCGGGGAGCAGCATCCCCAGGCGATAGCCCGCGGCCGTATCGAGCCGCACCCGTCCGCTCGCGCGGCCGGCCCCCGCCTCTCCGCACGCGGCGGACGAAACCCACACCAGCAGCGGCAGCAGGATGCGCGTCATCATCCAGCAGAGGCGGAGCGATCAGGGAGCGCCGCGCGCAGGCAGTCTCGCGCGGAGGCGTACACACCGGGAGACTCGCTCTCGCGCGGCCCGGCGACGTTCAGCGTGCGAATGTTGTGGACCTGCAGCCAGCGGCGAAAGGCGTCCGGGTCCGGCCGCGCATCCAGCGGCCACAGGTACACGGGCCGGCCCAGCCGCCGCGCCACGTCGTGCGTGAGCTCCGTTCCGGGGCTGCGCGCGCGGGTAATCAGCAGGAGCGTGGCGTCGGAATCGCGCACGTTCCACTCCGTGCGTTCGGCGGGATCGGCGGAGGGCGTCTCGCGCAGCGGGTAGCGTGCGTCGATGGGCCCGTCCTCCGCCGTGCGCCCCGCCGGGCACCACCCGCCGCACGTGAGTCCGCGCTCCATCGCCACGTCCAGCGCCGCCCGGTCCACCCCCGTCTGCCCGCCGGAAACGAGGGTCAGGAGCGCGCGGGGAGGTTGGGCGGGCATCTATCCAGCATCCTCCAGTGAATCCGTGGCCAGCGGCGTACGTTCGAACTCCATCCGAAAGCGCATACGGCTGTCCGAGGAGCCCGATAATATCGCCCATAGCAGCATTGCGAACAGCGACGCCAGCACGCTCACCCAGAACGTCTTCCACCACAGGTTCTTCGGCTGCCTCATCGTGAGTTCCCCGGTGGTCCGCCGGGCAAGCACGAAGCCCCACCCAGGCGGGCTGGGAGGGGCTGTTTGTGGACGCACACCTCCCAGCAACGTAATTGCCGGGAGATCGTGAGCGTCGGCTCGTGAAGTCAGCGATCTCTGTTTCGCGGGGCGAGAGTATCAGGTGCTACGCTGCCGAGCCGGATCTCCGACACACGACGGAGAACAGCGTAATAGCACAGATAGTTACCGCTGGCTCTCACCTGCCGGCGACTCTCGCCACCGGCCTCGGCCCATCACGGCCGACGCGGGTACCCGGCGCAAATAAAAGGCCGTCCCGTCGAGTTCCGGGTTGCGACGTGTGTCCAACGGCGCGGGATGAGCGTCCCGCTCTGGCGCATCCGCATGCACGGTTCGATTTTGCACGCGGGTACCCGTCCGTTCGCCTCCCCCCAGGCCCATGCTCGCGGGATTGGACGCCGCCGATCGATCCACCGAATCCACCGCCCCCGCCGCGGACGTGCGCGCGCGGGTGGACGCGCTGGTGGACGGGGCGTGGCTGCTGCGCTTTACCGACCGTCCGCGCGCCGAGCTTCTGG
>DATABT010000600.1:0-2314 GCA_036259455.1 Longimicrobium sp.
CGGTGATGGTGAGGTACCACGTCATGTCCGCGATGCGGCGGGCCTGCGGGCCGGTGGGGTGGACGGGGGTGAACCGGCCGTCGCAGGCGGTCAGGGTGAGTGCCGCGAGGGCGAAGGTGAGGGAACAGGGAACAGGGAATAGGGAACAGGGAATAGCGGGCCACCGAAGTGCGCGAGTGCGTGAGTTGAACCCCGCGCACCGACGCACTGACGCACTTACGCACGCACGCACTTTCGTCCTCATGGCAGCTGGCGCTTGGGGAGGGCGTCCATGGCGGGCCTGGACTCCTGCATGTGGTCCGTCCGCCCGGGGTGCAGGTCCTTGGGCGTAAGACCGCTCATCGTCCGGACGTACGCCACCAGCTGCCACAGCTGCGCGTTGTCGATGCGGCCGCGGAACGAAGGCATTCCGTTCGGCCGCCCCTCCACGATGGTGGCGAAGATGTTCTCGGGATCGCTGCCGTAGATCCACTCGTCGTCGTTCAGCGGCGGGCCCATGCCGCCGCCGCCGCCCGGCGCGTGGCAGCCGGCGCAGTTGTACTGCACGTAGAAGGTGTAGCCCTGGCCCACGGCCCAGCGGTTCTCCTGGTACGCGCCGGCGGACGGGTCCGTGGTCCTGGGCCCGGCCTGCAGCTCCGACGTCTGCACCGCGGGAAACGCGGTGGCGCCGGGCGGCGTCTCGCGAAAGCTGCGCTGCTCGCGCTCGCACGCGCACAGAAGCAACAGCAGCGCGAGAATGCGAGTGGGCGAACGTGCGAACGTGCGCGTCATCGGCTCGGTTCCTCCGGTGCCGGACTGCGTCGAGGTTCCACGCGCGGCACGCCGTAGTCGTCCAGGATGGCGTCGATCTCGGCGCGGCGGCGCATGATCACCCCCTCCACGTCGGCCTTGAGTGGCGCGTCCGTGCGGCGCACGCCCATGGAGATGTCGTAGACGAACGGCAGGAACGGCACGTCGATCTGCGGCTGCACGGGGACGATCTTCATCGCCACCTTGTGCCGCGGGGCAAAGAAGCCGGCCAGCGGGCCCCACACGATGGCCACGTCGATCTCCCCCTCGGCCAGCGCGTCCAGGATCTTCGCCGGCGGATTGGGCTGCGCGTAGTCGCCGTACAGCATGTAGCCGCGCACGTTCGCCCCCACGATGCCGCGCGTGGCCAGCGCGTGCGCCGGCGGCGTGTTGGCCCCGTCGTCGCCCACCAGGTGCACGCCGATCTTCTTCGTCTTCAGCACGGGATCGTCGAACGACCGGACGTCGAATCCCGCGTCCCTGCGGTAGACGAACACGTAGGTGGAGCGGTAGTACGGCCGCGTGGTGAGCGCCAGCTCCATGCTGGCGGGCATGCCGACCACCAGGTCGCACTCCCCCGCGCGCAGCGTGTTGCGGATGAAGCCGCGCCGCTGCGCGTGCCACGTGTACTTCACCGGAATTCCCATCTCGCGCCCGATCAGCTCCGCGATGCGGTTCTCGAACCCCTCGCCCGCCTGGTTGCTGAACGGCAGGTTGTTGGGATCCGCGCAGACGCGCAGCTCCGTCGTGCTTCGCTTCGGCGCCGCGGCGGCAAGGTGCGCGGCGGGCGCGGCGGTCTGGTCGATGACCGTCGGCCTGGCGTGCGAGTCGGCGCAGGCAGTGAGGGCGAACAGCAGGGAACAGGGAATCGGGAACAGGGAATGGCCGGCGATGAGTCCGCGCGGACGCATTGCCACTTTCGCACTTTCACACTTTCGCACTTTCGCACTCTTCATCATGGCAGCGCGAACACGTAGAGAGTTCCGCCCTTTTCCGTGTGCTCCGGCAGGTCGCTCATCGCCCCCACGAAGCCCAGCGCGGCCGTCGGGTCCTCGGGCGAAAGGTCGCCCGACACGATGGCGCCGGACCATCCGCCGACCCCGTCGAAGATGGCGACGTACTGCTTGCCGTCCGGCCCGCGAAAGCTGATCGGCTGGCCGATGATTCCCGACCCCGTGCGGAACTGCCACAGGATGCGTCCCGTCGCGGCGTCCACGGCCCTGAACCAGCGGTCCATCGTCCCGTAGAAGACGACGTCGCCCGCCGTGGCCAGGGCGCCGCTCCACACGGGAAAGCGCTCGCGGATCTTCCACGCGGGCCTGCGCCGCACCGGGTCCCACGCGGTGAACTCGCCGCGGTGGCCGCCGGGCCCGGCGTGCATCATCACGTTGGCGCCCAGGTACGGCGTGCCGGCGATGTAGTTGGCCTCCACCGCCTCGTAGTCCATGCACAGGTTGTTGTGCGGGATGTACATCAGCCCCGTGCGCGGCGAAAAGGCGGACGGCTGCCAGTCCTTGGCGCCGGG
>DATABT010000601.1:0-9175 GCA_036259455.1 Longimicrobium sp.
CCGGCACCGCGCGTCAGCACATCACCGCGTCTCGTACCGCAGGCCCAG
Source organism: Longimicrobium sp. (assembly GCA_036259455.1). GTDB lineage: Bacteria > Gemmatimonadota > Gemmatimonadetes > Longimicrobiales > Longimicrobiaceae > Longimicrobium. The sequence continues at coordinate 49 of DATABT010000601.1, forward strand.
GAATACCATCGTGCCGATCTCCGGCATGTTGATCATCTCCTGGTGCTTCTCGCCAAATCCGCACGAGCGCTTCTCGTCCGTCGGATCCTGGAAGAGGACGTCGGCGTCGGCGTAGGTAAAGCGGCCGCCGCAGGCGAACAGGTTGCTCACGCCCAGGCTGAGCCGCGTGTTGAACCGGTCGATGCGGTACCCCAGGTTGGCGTCCAGCGTGGTGAACGCCGGGACGAAGCCACGGTTGGCGCCGCTGCGGAAGTAGTACTCGTCCACGTGGCGCACGGTGAGCCCGCCCGTGAGCCGACCGAAGTCCTGGAAGCCCGCGCCCACGGTCCACTTGAGCTCTGGCGAGTTGAGCGCCGTGCTCTCCTCGCGCCCGGCCTCTACCGCCACGTCGCTGATGTCGATGAGCGACAGGGTGCCGCGCACGTTGATCTTGGGGGTCACCACCACGTTCACGCCGGCGTCGGTGCCCGTAAGGCTGGCGCGGCCCAGGTTGTAGTAGGTGAGCGTGAGCGCCGGGTTGCCCAGCGTGTTGTCGATGCGGTTGCCGTCCGCATCGTACGCCCACACCTGCTGGCCGGCCGGCTGCCCGGCCGCGCCCAGCCCCAGCCCGTCGCCGATCACGGCCAGCGGGCTCATGAAGTTCTCGTACTTGCTGCGGTAGTGCGCGATGTCCACGAACACGCGGTCGGCGATCACGCCCTTGTAGCCAAACTCCCAGGTGGTGTTCTCTTCCGGCTCCAGCGGCGCGTACTCGCGGAACAGCGTGCCGTCCGGGTGCCGGACGGTAAAGCCCCGCGTGTTGCCGTAGATGGTGGTCACCGCGTTCCAGTCCGGGATGTGAAAGCTGGTCTGCAGGATGGTGGGCGACTTGAACGCGCGGTTATACGTCACGCGAAAGTTCTGGCCCGTCGCCGGGCGGAACACCACGCCCGCCTTGGGGCTGAACTGCGCGTCGTAGCTCTCGTGGCTGTCGTACCGGCCGGCCACCACCACGTCCATCCACGGCATCACCGGCGCGGTGAGCTGGCCAAAGGCGCCGAACTGGCCGATCTCGATGTCCTTGCCCGTAAGGCGGTCGGTGAGCCACTGGCGGTCGCTGCTCACCACGTCCTGCCGGTAGCTGGTGCCCAGCACCAGGGCGCTGTTCAGCAGGAAGGGCAGGCGCGAGTTGTACTGCAGCTCGCCGGCGTACATCCGCCCGTCGCTGGGCCAGTCGCTGGCGGCCACCAGCTGGTCGTCGCTCAGGCGGCTGGCCTCGGGACGCGCCAGGTTGGGGTAGTACGCCTGCGTGAAGCGGTTGGTGGCCCAGCTGTCGCCGGACTTGCTCTGCGCGCGGTACAGGTTGGCGAACCAGTGGTCGTTGCTGAAGCGCAGCTGCTGAAAGTTGTAGCCCCAGTTCTCCAGCTGGTTGCGGCCCACGTTGGTCTGGCCCACGCCGTCCGTCACGCTGGCACCGCCGCTGAGCTCCAGCTTGCCGCTCCCCATGTAGCGCACGATGGCGCCCGAACCGCGTAGCACGCTGGCGTCCCAGCTCAGCCCCTGCCGCCCGCCGGGCCCCACCTCCGGCATGATGGTGGCCGACGGCACGTCCGTCTCGCGGTAGGTGCGGGCCAGCGAGCCCACCAGCGTCAGGCGGTTGCTCCAGTCGTTGGCTTCCTGGTACTCGCCCGACACCTTGTATCCCCAGTTGCCGCTGAAGCCGGCGTAGCGCGCCTGCAGGTCGCGGTACGAGCGGTTGCCGCCCGTCAACTCCACGGTCAGCCCGGGAAAGTCGCGCGGGTCCTTGGTGGTCATGCTGATCACGCCGCTGCTGGCGTCCGCGCCGTAGAGCGCCGCGCCGGGGCCCACCAGCACCTCGATGCCGGCCAGGTCCACCTTGGGCGTGGCGGTGAACTGGCCCACGGGAAGCCCGTTCTCCGGCAGCACCATCACGCGGCCGTCCTCCACCATCAGCATGCGGTTGTTGAACGACGAGTTGAAGCCGCGGGCGTTGATGCCCACGCTCGTCATCCCCACCTGGATGAAGTCCAGCCCCTTCACCTCCTTGAGCGCGCCGGCGAAGGTGTTGCCGATGGTGGCGTCCAGCTCCGCGGTGCCGATGCGGGTGATGGTGGCCGGCGCTTCGGTAACCCGCTCGCTGTGGCGGCTGGCGCTCACGACCATGGCGTCCAGCTCGAAAGGCTTGTCCTCCAGCCGGATGGCGACCAGGCTCTCCTCGCCGTTGCGGACGGCCACGTCCTGCGTGGTCTCGCGGAAGCCGATGTGCGACACGCGCAGCTGGTGGGTGCCCGCCGGCACGCCGCGGATGGCAAAGGCGCCCAGCGGGTCGGTGATGGCCGTGAGGCGGGTGCCGCTCACGCTCACGCGCGCGCCCACCAGCGCCTCGCCGTCGCGGCCGGCGACGGTGCCGCGCACGGAGCCGGTCTGGGCGTGGGCCAGCGCCGGGAACAGCGCCAGGGCCAGTGCCAGCACGAGGGTGCGCCAGCGTGGGCGCGGGGTGCTGCTGCTCATGGAAGGATCTCCACGTTGGGGGACACGTGTGCGCCCCTGGGGCGGGAACGCACGGTTGGAACTCTCCGCTGCGGTCTTTGCGATGGAGGCGACCGCGCTCCTCGGAAACTCAAGTGCGAACTGCGTGAGTGCGTGAGTGCGTTCGTTCGGGTCTCGCGCGGACGCCCCTCCGGGCTCGTAAACCTCGCCCACCTCCCCCAAAACCCCCTGGGAGAGGTTGAACTTCACTCCCGCTCCGGAACCCTCCTGACGTCGAGCGCGCCGTCCTCTCCGTCACGGTCCGCGAAGGCGGACTTCGCGATCTTCCAGCGGCGAATCCATTCGCTTCTGGAGGCGGGCGCGCGCCTGTCCCCTCCACCACGCCACCCCGCCGGTGCCGTGTATCCCCCCTCCCGCGCAGGTTGCGGGAGGTGACGTGCTTTCAGGCGCCGCCGGGGGAGGGCGCCAGCACCACCGCCTCGCCCTCGATGACCTGCGTGCCGTCGTGGCGGGTGACCGTGGTCGTCAGGCGCACGCGGCGCCTGGGCATGACCTCGGCGACCTCCACGCGCGCCGTCACCGTGTCGCCGATCTTCACCGGGCCGGTAAAGCGCAGGATCTGCGAGAGGTAGATGGTGCCGGGGCCGGGCAGCTTCATCGCCAGCACGGTGCTGATGAACGACGCCGACAGCATTCCGTGCGCGATGCGCCCGCCAAAGCGGCTGGCCTCGGCCCACACCTGGTCCACGTGCGCGGGGTTCAGGTCCCCCGTGATCCCCGCGAACAGCACCACGTCCGCCTCGGTAACGGTCTTGGTGAACTCCGCCGTCTGCCCCACTTCGAGTTCGCGCTGCGTCATCCGGCCGCGGTGTAGGAGTGCCCAGTGCCCAGGTTCAAGTGCCCAGTGACCCAGCTCAAGCGCCGCAGCCCCTGCCGTTCCTGGGCACTGGGCACTGGGCACTGGGAACCGCCGTTCTTCACACCGACATCACCAGCTTCACGTCGCCGTCCAGCTGCCCGGCGGCGCGCGCGCGCGTCATCCAGCTCACGGCGAAGAACACCAGGATCGACGTCACCAGCGACAACCCGCTCACCGTCACGCCCGTGGGAAAGGAGTAGAACTTGAAGAAGGCGAGTGTCTCGAAGAGCAGGGTGATGGTCAGCCCGGTGCCGATGGAGGCGATGGCGCCCTCCCTGGTCGCGCCCTCCCAGTTCAGCCCGATCGCCAGCGCGGGGACCAGCGTAGAGGCGAACAGGCCCCAGCCGAAGATTCCCAGGAACGCCACCAGCGCGCCCGGCAGCAGCGCCAGCGCCGCCGCCGCCACGGAGATGACCACGGTGGAAATCCGCCCCCAGCGCAGCTCGTTCTCCACGCGCCGGCCCAGCGCCACGGGGATGTCGTGCGTGATGGCCGCGGCGCCGATGCTCATGAAGCTGTTGACGGTGCTCATGATGGCCGCCGCCACGCCCGAAAAGACGATCGCGGCCAGAAAGACCGGAGTGTAGCGAAGGAGAAAGAGCGGCGTGGTGTCGTCCGTCTTCGCCAGCGCCTGCAGCTCGCCGCCGGCCACCAGCGACTTGACCGCAAAGCCCACCCCGAAGTACAGCAGCGTGCTCAGCAGCAGCGCGACCGTGGAAAGGAGCGGGAACCACTTCAGCTTACGCGGGTCGCGCAGCATGTAGAACTTGTGGATCACGTGCGGCTGCCCCAGCGAGCCGACGCCAAACACGAAGAACAGCGACAGCGCCGCCACCGCGCCCAGCTTGCCGAACGGCCCCATCCACGCCGCGTCCGCCGAAAGGATGGTCCGCGACATCCCGCCCATTCCCCCGCCCGCCTTGAGCGTGGCGAAGAAGACGAGCACGGAGGCGATGGCCATCAGCGTCCCCTGGAACACGTCCGTGTAGACGCCCGCCAGAATGCCGCCCGCCACCGAGTACGCCAGCACGATCGCCATCCCCAGCCACACGCCCCACGCCAGACCGGTGTTGAAGATGGCGTCGATCACCAGCCCCAGGGCCAGGATGTTGGTGGCCATGTAGCCGATCACCGCCACCAGGATGGCCACGCCGCTCAGCCCCTGCGCCGCGGGCGAGCGGTAGCGCGCGCCGATGGCGTCGGGAACGGTGATCAGCCCGCGCACCTCGCCCAGCAGCCGCATCCGCTTGGCCAGCGCCCACGCGGTCATGCTCCCCGTGACCGACGCGGGAAGCATGATGAACATCGCCGACAGCCCCACCGTGTAGACCAGCGCCGGCCCGCCGATGAAGGCAAAGCCGCTGAGGGTGGCGCTCATGGCCGCCAGCGTGAGCGCCAGCAGCCCGATCCCCTCGCCCGCCACGAAGAAGTCGGCCGCGGTCTTCGTCCGGCGCGTGGCCCACGCGCCGATGGCGGCCACCACGGCGAAGTACACGACCGCCACCGCCACGATGGTCGGCTGCGCCAGCGGGGGCAGCTCGCCGCTCTGCATCATCCCCAGCGCCATCACGCCACCACCTCCGCCGGCTCCGGCGTCTGCGCGTGGGCGTGCGCGGCGGCCGGCGTGTTCTGCGCGGCCTGCAGGGCGCGGGCGGCCTGGCGCACGCGGGCCAGGTCGTCCTCGCTCAGCGTCATGTCGTCGAAGGTCAGCGCGTACGCCACCGGCATCACCAGCAGGGGCAGCAGGCCGATCCCCAGCAGCACCACCGCGGCGCGCGGCGGAAGGCCGAGGAAGAGCGTGGGGTTCGCCGGATCGGCCCCGGGCATCGACAGCACCAGCGCGAACCCGCCGGCCACGATCAGGAAGGCCAGCGCAAAGGGGAGCTTGAGCCGGCCCAGCCCGCGGTCCGCCCGCACCGCGCCCAGCGCCGCGGCGCTCACCATCACGGTCGCCGTCCCCAGCGCCAGCGACCACGGGGCCCACGCGGGCGGATCGCCGGGCAGAAAGGCGCTGGCGTACGCGGCCGCGATGGCCAGCGTCCCCGCGAGCAGGGCCAGGAGGGAGTTGCGTCGCGCCATCATGCGTCGTGGTAGAGGGCTTCCAGACGGTCGCGGTGCCGCTCGGCGATGGCCGTGCGGCGCAGCTTGAGGGTCGGCGTCAGGTCTTCGCCGTCGAACGGCAGGTGCAGCAGCGCAAAGCGGCGCACCCGCTCGGGGTTCGAAAGGCCGGCGTTCACGCGGTCCACGGCGGCCTGGATGGATCGGTACAGCCGGGGATCGTGCACCACGGAGGGATCGTCGGGGTCGGCGGCGTGCGCGCCGGCCCAGGCCTCCAGCGCCGTGCGGCGGGGGACGATGAGCGCGCTGACGAAGTGGCGGCCCTCGCCGTACAGCATGGCCTGGTGAATCCACTCGTCCGCCGCCAGCGCGGCCTCGATGGGGAGCGGGGCGATCTTCTTGCCGTTGCTGAGCGCGATGAGCTCCTTCTTGCGCCCCTGCACCCGCAGCGCGCCGTCGTCCCCGATGCGCCCGAGATCGCCCGTGCGCAGCCACTCGCCGTCCGGCGTAAAGGCGTCGCGCGTCTCCCCGGGGCGGCCGTGGTAGCCGCTGAAGGTCAGGGCGCCACGGCGGATGAGGATCTCGCCGTCCTCCGCGATCCGCATCTCCGTCCCCACCATTGGCGGGCCGGCGCTGTCGAAGGCGTAGCGGGCGGGGCGGTTGAAGGCGGCGCACAGGTGCTCCGTGAGCCCGTATCCGCCCAGCACGGTGATCCCCAGCGCGTCCAGGTAGTGGGAGACGCCGATGGGGAGCGTGGCGCCGCCGCTCGTCGCCAGCCGCGCCCCCCCGAACATCCCCCGCGCCCGCCCGATCAGCGGCGCGCCCGTCGTCATCCACTCCTCTTCCAGCGGCGCGGGAACCGTCCGTCCGCCGCGGATGAGGCGCGAGCGCTCCATCCCCAGCTCCAGCGTCCGCTCCCAGCGCGCGCGCTCCGCGCCGTCCGCGGCGGCCTGCTCGCGGCGCAGCACGTCCGCCGCCTTCTCGTAGAAGCGCGGCAGCCCGCCGAAGAGCGTGGGCTCGAAGGCGCGCGCGGCCTGCCAGACGCGGTTGTGGTCCGCGACCAGCCCCGCCTGCATTCCCACCAGAATGCGCGTGTGCAGGCCGAAAATGCGCTCGGCGGCGTGGCAGAAGGGGAGAAACGAGAGCGCCGTGTCGCCGTGCACGAGGCCCAGCGTGTCGCGGATGGAGGCGGCGCTGGCCAGCAGGCAGCGGTGCGAGATGGCCGCGCCCTTGGGCTCGCCCGTGGAGCCGGAGGTGTAGATGAGGATGGCGGTGTCTTTCGCCCGCGCGCCGCTGGTGCGCTCCGCCAGCTCGTGCCCGACCTCCGGGAGCGCGGCCAGCGCGGCGGCGCCGGAGGCGATCCACTCCGCCCAGGAGAGGACGTCCATCTCCCCGTCCGTCTCCGTGGCGACGACGATGCGGAGGCCGGGGAGCTGGTGGCGGATGGCGCGCACCTTCTCCAGCTGCGCCGCCGTATCGACGACGACGGCGACGGCGCCGCAGTCCGCCAGCACCTGCCGCACCTGCCCGGCCGCGCTGGTGGGATAGACGCCGACGGACACGCCGCCCGCCATCATCACCCCCAGGTCCGCCACGGGCCACTCGATGCCGTTCCCCGCGAGAATGGCCACGTGCTCGCCGCGTCGCACCCCGCCCGCGACGAGCGCCGCCGCGAAGGAGCGCGACCGGTCCGCCCACTCGCGCCAGGCCAGCACCTCGTCGCGCGCGGCGCCGCCGGCGGCCAGCACGCGCAGCGCCGGGCGGTCGCCGTCCGCGCGGACGCGCTCCAGGAAGACGGAGACGGCCGTGTCACGCATGGCCGTTCTCGCCGTTCTTTGCCCAGCGGAGCGCGACGCATCCCATCGACAACCCGGCGCCGGAGCCGGTGAGGACGACCAGGTCGCCGGGGTGCAGGCGGCCGGCGCGCGCGGCGTCGTCCAGCGCCATGGGAAGGCACGCGGAGCCGGTGTAGCCCCACTTGTCCATCACCGTGTGCGCCTTCTCCATCGGCTCGCCCAGCCGGCCCATCACCTCCACGATGGTGGAGCGGTTCACCTGCGTCCAGAGCCACAGGTCCACGTCCTCCACCCTGGACCCGGCCCGGTCCAGGACGGAGCGGACGATGCGCGGCCACCCCTCCTCGTTCACTTCCCTGGGATACTTCTTCACGAAGCGCAGGCGGTTGCGCACGCCGCTTTCCAGCACGTCACCGTCGATGGGCTCCGCCGTGCCGCCGGCGAACACGCCCATCCCGCCGGACAGCGACCCGTCCGCCGCCAGCTCGGACGCCAGGATACCGGCCTCTTCGGACGCTTCGAGGACGATGGCCCCCGCGCCGTCGGCAAAGATGGTGACCGTCTTCTTGTCCGCGCGGTCCAGGAACTTGCTCATCGCGTAGACGGCGACGACGAGGACGCGCTGGTAGCGCTCGTCGGCGCGCAGGTACTTCCATGCCACGTCCAGCGCCGTGGCGAACCCCGCGCAGGCGCTGTTGACGTCGAACGTGCCCGCGTTTGGCCGCAGCCCCAGGCGCCCGTGCAGCACCGACGCCGTGGCCGGGGAGACGTACTCCGGCGTGTCGGTGGAGACGATCAGCAGGTCCACGTCCGCCGGGCCGATCCCCGCGTCGTCCATGGCCCGGAGCGCCGCCTGCCCGGCCAGGTCGGCGGTGGATTCGTCTTCGGCGCACCAGCGGCGCTCGGCGATACCCAGGGTGTTGCGGACGAAGTCGTCCACGTCCTCACCCAGCGCGGCGCTGAGCTCCGCGTTGGTGACGACCCGTCCGGGGACGTAGCTGCCGGTTCCGGTGATGACGGCGTTGCGCAAGACGGTGCGTGAGTGCGAAAGTGCGAAAGTGCGCGTGTCGATACGTATTAGCAGCGGGAGCACAATGAGCCCTCACCCGCTCGGCCCCTCCATGCCCTCCGCGAGCGGCAGAGGGTACCAACGTCGAGCAACCTGGTGGGTGCCGTTGCCGGCTATTCCCTATTCCCTATTCCCTATTCCCTATCCCCTATTCCCTATTCCCTGCCCTACACCGGCCCCGTCGTCCCCCGGACCACCAGCTTCACGGGCAGCGGCTTTCCCGCGCGCGGCACCGGCGCCTCGTCGTCCAGCTGGCGGATCAGCAGCCTCGCGGCGCGGGCGCCCAGCTCGCGGGCGGGGACGCGGACGGTCGTCAGCTCGGGGGTGAGCACGCGGGCCAGCTCCACGTCGTCGCAGCCCACGATGGACATCTCCCCCGGCACCTGCACCCCGGCGGTCAGGCAGGCCTTGAGCGCGCCCGCGGCCACCAGGTCCACCGCGCAAAAGCAGGCGGTGGGGCGCTGCGCCGCCGGCTGCGCAAGCAGCGACTTCATCGCCGACAGGCCGCCGCTCACCGTGGGCGGCACGCGGCGCAGGCGCTCGCTGGGGAGGCCGAGGCCCGCCTCGCGCAGCGCCTGAAAGAAGCCGCGCTCGCGCATCCGCAGGCCGTGCACGTCGGTGGCGGGTCCCGCGAAGGCCAGCCGCGTGTGCCCCAGCCCCAGCAGGTGCTCCGCCGCCAGCCGTCCCGCGCCCAGCGCGTCGCTGGCCACCCCGGGCCAGCGCTCCGACGGCTCGTCCACCAGCACCACCTTGAGGTCGGCCAGCGCGCCCTCCTGCAGCGCCAGCGCGCCGAAG
>DATABT010000602.1:0-10373 GCA_036259455.1 Longimicrobium sp.
CCCGCGCAGCGCCGCCGCCGCGCGCCGCTCCACCACCACCGCCGCGGAGGCCGTCACGGCGCGCGCCCCGGCCCGGGGGTGCGCCGGCGCAGCTGGGGGATGATCATCTCGACGGGCCTGCGCCGCTCCACCACCACCCCCGCGGAGGCCAGCGTGCCGCTCTGGATGCGGATGGGCGGCCCCTCGGCCGACGTCCACCGGTAGGTGCTCACGTTGTCGGGGTCCGGCAGCAGGTCCACGCGAATCTCGTACGGCGCGTCGTCGCCGCTCAGCGCCGCCACCAGCTGCTCGTTCTTGAGCTTCGCCATCATCCCCGCCGGGGTGACGGGAAAGTCGCTCACGTACGTCACCTTGCCCAGCAGGTAGCCGAACTCCTCCTTCTTCACCGTGGAGGGGGCGATCTGCACGTCCATCCCCGGCCGGATCTTCTTGCCGTGGATGGAGGGGATGTAGATGACGGCCTCCAGCGCCTTTACGCCCTTGCCGGTAAGGTCCACCATCAGCATGGGCTGGCCGCGGATCACCTCGCTTCCCTGCTCCGCCATCACCTGCAGCACGCGGCCGGTGTAGGGGCTGGTGACCTCGGTGGCGGTGCGCAGCTCCGCCTGCAGCCGCGCCACCTCCCGCTCCGCCTCCGCCAGCGCCGACGCCGTCTCCTGCTCGGCCTGCTGCGCCTGGTTCTGCACCTGCCCGCGCTGCGCATCAAGCTGCACCAGCTCGCTGCGGCTCTGGCGCACGGCCGCCTCCACGCGGTCGCGCTCCTGCTGCTTCGCCAGCTGGGTCTGGCGGGTGATGAGCCCCTGCCGCACCAGGTCCGTCTGGCTTTCGATCTGCTCGTCGAGCCGGGCCAGCGTCCTCTCCCCCGCCTCGATGGCGGCGCGCAGCTGCACCGCGCGCTGGGCCAGGTACTCCTCCTGGGTCTGCACCTGGCGCGCGCCGATCCCCTGCTGCTGCGCGTGCCGCGCGCGCAGGTCCGCCACGCGGCTGCGCGCCTGCTGAACGCGCAGCGCCAGGTCCGGCCGGTCAATGCGGGCCACGATCTGCCCCTCGGACACGTCCTCGCCCACCCGCACGGCCACGTCCGTCACCCGGCCGTCGCCGGGCGCCTCCACCTCCAGCACGCCGCCGCTGCGGATGAGGATGCCCTGCCCGGCGATGCGCTCCGGCACGCTCCCCACGATCCCCCACACCAGCGCCGTCACCAGCAGCAGCCCCACGCCGGCCAGGAGCACCCAGCCGCGCGGCGTGGTCACCTGCATCAGCTGGTCCAGCTGCTCGGGCGAGGAAAGGCGCTCCAGGGCGACGGAGCGAAAGATTTCCTTCCGCGGCGCCTTGCGCGTGGACGCCGGCGCGCGGGGCGGCGTTTCCGTCTCCGTGGCGGGGCTCATGGCTGCTCCCCCGGCGCGGCGGCGGCCAGCGTTCCCGTCTCGTAGCGCAGGCGGGCCAGCGCGGCGGCGTAGCGGGCCCGCGCGTCGATCTCCTCCAGCGTGGCGGTGGTCCGCCCGTCCTCCGCGTGGATGATGTCGAAGATGGTGCCGGTGCCCAGCTGAAAGCGCCGCTGCTCGCTCTCCACCGCCGCCGCGTGCAGCCGCGCCGCCTCGGCGAACTGGTTCAGCTCCTCCGCCGCGCTCCGCAGCGTTTCCAGCGCGGCGGCGGCATCCAGCGAAACGCGCCGGCGGAGCTCCGCGTACGCCAGCTCCGCCTGCCGCTCCTCCGCCGCGCTCAGCATCGCCAGCCCGCCCGCCAGCCGGTTGCGCACGGGAAACCCGTACGTCACCTCCAGCCGCGTGTGCATCCCCCCCAGCTCGCTGTAGAAGGGCGAGACGAGGCGCCCCAGCTCGTCCCCCGCCTCCAGCCCCTGGTAGCCCAGGGTGAAGTTGAGGTCCAGCCGGGGGCGCGCCTGGCCGCGGTACCCGGACAGCAGGTCGCGCGCGGCCTCGCGCTCGCGGCGCGCCGCCTCCAGGTCCGGCCGCGCCCGCGGCGCCGCCTGGACGAGCGTCGCGGCGTCGGCGATGCCTTCCGCGGGACCGGGGAAGGGGGTGGACGGCGGCGGCAGCGAGCGCACGGCCTCCGGCGCGATCCCCATCGCCCGCCCCAGCTCCTGCCGCGCCGTGGTCAGCGCCCGCTCGCCGCGGATGCGCAGCGCGGTACGCGAGGCCAGGTTCGCCTCCAGCGGATACAGGTCCACCGCCGGCCGCTCGTCCGCGCGGACCAGGGTGCGCGTCTGCTCCACCAGCTGCGCGGCACGCTGCTCCGTAGTCCGCAGCACCTTCAGCCGCTCGTGCGCGGCCGCGTATTCCCAGTACGCCTCCACCGCCTGCAGGAGCGCGGCGGCGCGGCGGTGCTGCAGGGCGGCCTGGCTGGCGGAGTGCCGCATCACCGCCGCGCGCTCGCCCGCCACCGCCAACCCGCCGCCGCGCCCGCGCAGCAGCGGCAGGGTCACGCCCAGCATGGCCGCCGCCTGGTTGCGCGTCCCGCCCACCTCCCCCGCCGCGTCCAGCCGCGAAAAGGAGAGCGCGGGGGACACGACGAGCCCGCTGCGGAACGGCTGGTCCATCCCGAACCGCCAGGTGAGCGTGTTCGCCTGGCTGATGCCGGGAACGTTCTGCGCGCTGAACAGCGGCGTGCGCTCCCGCACGCCGCTGAGCGTGGCCGCCAGCTGCGGATCGAACGCGCCGTGCGCCACCCGTACCGCCGCCGACTGCCGCTCCACCTCCCACGCCGCCGTCTGGATCTCCGCGTTGGAAGCCAGCGTGGTCCGCAGCACGTCGTCCAGCGAGAGCCCCGCCACCCCCTGCGCGCCCGCGCCCGGCGCCAGCGCGAGCGCGAGCCCCGCGGCCGCGCAGGCGGCGCGGCGGCGGATGGAGGGCGCGGCGGAGGACGCGAAGAACGCGGGCAACGGCGGACCGTGGATCGAGGGGATCCGCGCCGGCGGCGCGAGCGTGGGCGGGAGGGCAATGAACGGCTGTTCACGCAGGATGCGTCGGAAAAGAGCAAGCGCCGTTCCCCCGGCCCTCCATTGCACAAACCGTTGCGAGTCAATCACCTGTCATCCACGGACAGGCATCCGCTCCGTCCGGAGTTCCAGCGGATAGATGCGGGGCTCTATCGAATGGAGGCGCCGATTGGCCGGAGTGCGGCGCCGCGCGTACGGTTGTTGCCGGTGACGGCGCGGGAGGATCGGGAGATGGGCATGCGGGGGACGCGGAACAGGGACGATCCACGGATGACGGAGATCAGGGTCTCGAACTGGAACGAGCTCAACGAGCAGCTCTACCAGGGCTCGTTCAACCCGCGCATCGGGCGTATCCGCTCTACCTATGCCTTTCGCGGCGTGTCCAGCGCCGGGTACCCGCTCACGACCAGCCTGTCGCGCCTGGGCGGCGCGTTCGCGCAGATGGAGCAGCACCTGCTGCGCAACTTTCGCAAGTACGCCCGCCGGGGCGACGTGCAGACCGACAGCGTGTGGAACTGGCTGGCCGTGGCGCAGCACCACGGCCTCCCCACGCGGCTGCTGGACTGGACCTTCTCGCCGCAGGTGGCCATGCACTTCGCCACCGCGCGCCTGGGCGAGTTCGAGCGCGACGCCGTGATCTGGACGGTAGACTTCGTGCAGGCGCACGCGCTGCTGCCCAGGACGCTGCGGGAGGAGATGGAGGCGGAGTCCGCCGACGTCTTTACGGTGGAGATGCTGGCCCGGCGGGCACAGACGCTGGAGGAGTTCGACGGGCTCTCGAAGGAGCCGTTCGCCCTGTTCTTCGAGCCGCCGTCGCTGGACGAGCGCATCGTCAACCAGTTCGCCCTCTTCTCGGTGATGAGCAGCCCCGAGGCGCACCTGGAGGACTGGCTGGCCGCGCACCCGGAGCTGGTGCGGCGCATCGTGATCCCCGCGGAGCTCAAGTGGGAGATCCGCGACAAGCTGGACCAGGCCAACGTGACGGAGCGCGTGCTGTTTCCCGGACTGGACGGGTTGAGCGCATGGCTGAAACGCTACTACAGTCCCCGCTGCCCCTGACGGAGCCCCGCCGCATTGGCGAGGACGAGGGCGGGGCGATGGACATTCCGCCCGGCGCGCTCGTCGTGCTGGTGGGGACGCAGGGATGCGGCAAGAGCACCTTCGCGCGGCGCTGGTTCCGCGACACGGAGGTCGTCGGCAGCGACGAGTGCCGCCGCTGGGTCTCGGACGACGCCGCCGACCAGGCGGTGAGCCGCGAAGCGTTCGCCGTCTTCTACACCCTCATCCGCGCGCGCCTCACCCACGGCCGCACCACGGTGGCGGACGCGACCAACCTGACGCCGTGGGCGCGCGAAAAGCTGCGGCAGATTGCCGTGGCGCGCGGGCGGCCGCTGGTGGCCATCGCCTTCGACGTGCCGCTGGAGCTCTGCCTTGCGCGCCAGTCCCGCCGGGAGCGACAGGTCCCGCTGGACGTGGTGCAGCAGAGCGCCGACGCCTTCCGCCAGGCGCTGGCCGCCCTCCCGTCCGAAGGCTACGACCGCATCTACGTCGTCGAGCCCCGCCGTCCATCCGAGGCGTGAGGAGCGCCCATCCGCCCCCGCGTGACCAACGTTCGGAGGACTTTCGAACGCGAGCACCATCATGTCCACGGACGAGCAGACCGGCGATCGGTACGGCGACTTCCCGGAGTTGTTCTGGGATCCGAAGCGGGACGCGCCCGTCGACGCACGGGATCCCGCGATCATCGCGCGCCTGCCGATGCACGCGCCTCCGGAGACGCTGTGGAAGCTGGTACCCGTGCCCGTGCTGCTGGAGCAGTTCGATCAGGTGGACCTTCCCGACCGCTCGCGGAAGTTCTGGTCCGTCGTTGTCCAGATGCTTCGCGAGCGCCGCACACGGAGAGGGCAGGCTGCGTAGCGCCGATCCCCGCATCGTCGCTCCCTTCCACATCCGCCTGATGCACGTGGTTGCACGGGCGGATGCGACGCACGGCGCCCCCAACCTGCGCCTGGACGGCGGGACGGCGCTCGCCGCGTGCTACCTGCATCACCGCGAATCGGAGGACCTGGACTTTTTCTCGGGCCCGGGACTGAACGCACCCGCCTTTGGTGACGCGGTGAAGGCGGTCGCGGCGGCCGAAGGAATTCATCTCGACTCCTGCGGCGGCCGGAGCCTGGGGATGGTGACGTACATCGCGCGCGGAGACTGACGAAGGCGAGGCGGCCGTGAAGATTCAGTCGCGGTACAGTCGCCGTTCCGCTCCAGGGGCGGGAGTCCACGGCGGAAGGCATCCGCGTGAGCGCGTTCCGCGACATCTGCGCCGGAAAGCTGCACGCGGTCTGCGACCGAGTGGCGCACCGCGACTGCCATGATCTGTACGTCATGCTGACGGAGGGGAAGCCGGTCGCGGAAGCGGGGGAGGAGGCCGTCCGTGCCCGTTTTGCGGCGCTGGCGGACCTGCTGGAGAGGGACCCGGGACTCTCGCCACCTCCATTGGTCAGGCGATCGCGCGCGGGCTGGACCGGCCGATCGTCTCCGCGCTGGAGCTTCGGCTGCTGGTCGCGGTGGCGGAGGAGGATCTCCAGACACTGCTGCGCTGGTGCATCGCGGAATGCGCGGCGCAATCGGCGGACGCGCCCCCCCGTGGAGCTGATCTCCGGACGGGAAACAACGAGGCGCGTGCGACGGATCGCACGCGCCTCTTGCGTTCGGGGTGTGTGCCCGGCTCAGGCGCGGGCGCCGAGGAGCGAGCGGACGGGGCCGGGGAGGAGCGCGGCGGCGCTGTTCAGCGTGTCGAGCGCCGTCTGCAGCGATGCGGGATCGCCCTCCCAGTGGTCCAGCAGCACGTCCATCCCCGCGTTGTTCACCAGGCGGCTGAGCGCCAGGGCCAGCAGGTAGATGTCCTCGATCTGCCCCACCACGGGCACCACCCAGTCCGGCACCAGGTCCACCGGACTCACCATGTAGACCAGCGTGGCCGCGACGATGGCCTTGTCCAGCTTGGACACCCGCGGATCGGTCGCCAGGCGCGCCAGCAGCTTGAGGTAGCGGGGGACGTCGCGGAGCATCGACGTGAGCGACGCACCGCCGTCGTGCTCGGCGCGGCCGCGGCCCATGATGCGCGGACGGCGGCGGGGGCGCCGCTCCACATCCACCTCGTCCTCGTCGTCCAGGATGCTCCGCCGGCCGCGTCCGCCGCGCTCCCGCCCCCCGGACGGCGCGGCGCGCCGCGGGCCCACGAGGTCCTCCTCGTCCTCGCCGCGAATGCGGCCACTCCCGCGGCGGGGGCCCACCAGGTCGTCGTCGTCCGCGGAGGGGTTGCGGCGCGGGGTCTCGTCTTCGTCGTCGCTGTAGTGCACCGGATGTCTTCCCGTTGGGGTGTACTCCCTACGGCGAGGGCGGTCCGCCGCGCGGGTCGCCGTCGGGCTGCTGAATGCCGCCCGGCGGAAGCCGCGGCGCGCCGTTCTCGGTCTCCTTCGGCAGCACCACGTTCTCCACCTCGCGCAGCACCGTGCGCCCCGCCTCGGTGATCCCGCTCACCACGCGCGTGGCCGTGCCCATCACGCCCATGGCGCCGCGGATGGTGCCCAGCGCCACGCCCTGGGCGCGCATCTTGTCCTCCAGCAGTTCGCCGAAGCGCTGCACGCTGCCGGGCTGCCGCACAGACCGGTTGTACTTGGACGACAGGAACTCGATGTAGTCCAGCACCTGGTACTGCTGCATCTCGGGCAGCGCCTCGAGGTGGCGCAGAATGCGGTCGCGCAGAACGTCGTGCATGGGGGCCTCGCCTTGAATGAAACGGAACCGGTCGGCAACCGTCGTGCCGCCCGGTACGGTTCGGGGGGATGTGCTCTGCCTGTGGCTACGCATCCGCCGCCTTCGCGGTTTCGGGATCTGAATCTGTGTCTCTCGCGCTGCCCACGGCAATGATGATGACCCGGGCTTCACCGGATCGGCCCTCACACGGAGTCAACCGCGTTTCTCTCGCTTCGCTGCCGGACTCGTCGAAAAGGCCCACGAAAACCAGTGTACGGGCAGGAGCGAACTCCGTTCACCCCGTTGACTCCGTGTGAGGCCGATCGCTGGAGGTCGTTGCCCGAGAAACGATCAAGGGATACCTTCGCGGCTCCCGATCCGCATCCCCGCATCCGCTTCTGATGTCGTCGTACCTTCGATTCGCCGCGCTGATCGTCGTCCCGCTCCTCGGCGCGTCCGGTTCCGCGGATGCGCAGCCGCTGGTGTCGCGGCGGGAGGCGGCGGTGGGAGCGGGGGTGGTGGCGGGGACGCTGCTGCTGGACGAGGTGTTCAACGGCGCCGTTCCGCCGGGCGGCGGCTCGCGCTGGGACGCGGCGGCCGATGCGCTGAACTACGGCGGGCGGCCGCAGTACGCGCTGCTGCTGCTGGGCGGCGCGTGGACCGTGGGCGCACTGGCGGAGCGCAGCGAGGTGGCCGGCGCGGCGCTGCACGTGACCGCGGCGCTGGCCGCCGGCGGCGTGGCGAACGGCCTGCTGAAGTACTCCGTGGGCCGCGAGCGCCCCAGCACCACCGCCGATCCGCTCCGGTTCCGCCCGTTCAACGCGGAAAATCGCTGGCAGTCGTTCCCCTCGGGGCACACCGTGGTCGTCTTCTCCCTCGCGTCCGCGGTGGCGGAAGAGGCGCGGCGGCCGTGGGTGACGGCGCTGGCGTACGGCGGCGCGGCGGCGGTCGGCTGGAGCCGCGTCTACGAGGACAAGCACTGGGCCAGCGACGTGGCCGGCGGCGCGCTCCTCGGCATCCTGGCCGGGCGCTCCACGATCCGCCTGCTGCACCGGGGGGATGATGACGACGAAGATGGCGATCCGCCCGCCGTCACCGTGGCTCCGGGGGTGATCGCCGTGCGCATCTCCGTGCGCTGATCCGCATCAACCGGATCCTGATGATCGACGGAATCGAGATTCGCCGCGCCACCCCCGCCGACCTGGAGGACGTCGTGGACCTGCTGGCGGCGCAGCTGGCGGAGCACGGAATCCCGATCGAGCGCGCGGACCTGGCGTTCGCGGCGGAGGGCATCCTGCGCGTCCCCGACCGGGGCTTTGTCCTGCTCGCCACCGCGCAGGAGGGCGCGGTGGGCGTGGCGTGCTGCTCGTTCTCGTGGACGGTGGAGCGCGGCGGGATGGTGGCGTGGCTGGACGAGCTGTACGTGGTCCCCGCCCGGCGCGAGCACGGCATCGGCAACGAGCTGCTGGGCGAGGTGATCGCCGCCGCGACGGAAACCGGCTGCCGCACGGTAGAACTGGAGGTGGAAACGTCGCACGCGCGCGCGGAGCACCTGTACCGGCGCCACGGCTTTGCCGACCTCCCGCGCCGCCGCTGGACCCGCACGCTGCCCTGAGGGATCCAATGAAAAGCCCCGCCGTCGGCGACGGCGGGGCCTCTTGCCGGGTACCGCAACGCGCGGGCGCCGCTCAGTAGGGGCAGCAGGCGCAGGGCAGCCCCGCGACGACCTCGTAGCCGCCCGCGTACGGGCAGTCGTCCCAGCACCGCCACTCCGTGGGGCACTCCTTGCCCGGGCGCGGCGCGGAGGCGGCGGGCGCGGCGAGCGCCTGGCTCGCGCCGAATCCGAGTGCGCCCAGAACGGGAAGGGCCAGCAGAACGGTGCGCCAGCGGCGGGCGATACTTCTCATCATCTGCCTCCTGTGGAACGTGCAGGGTCTCCTCCCCGGCCGGGGTGAGTCGCCGCCAGCGACGAACCGCGGTGCCACACGTGCGAATCGTCGTCAGCGCCGAATGCGACCTAACGTATATCGATACACATTTCAGGTCAATAGTTCTCCCGGACCCGCTCCGACACCCCGATCACGCCGCCCTCCTCCGCTCGTCCCGAGGCGTTTGCGGGCGGTGGCGGGCGCGGCTTACCTTGGGGCGCCGGCAGGGATGCACAGAACCCCGTGACGAGCCACCAGTATGCCCATATATCCCCTGAAGCAGGTCGATCCCGCTGCCGAGGCCTCGGCGCTGTACGACGAGTGGCTGGACGAGATCCGCCAGCAGCTGGAGGCCGGCGAGGACCGCTGGGAGCTGTGCCGGCGCACGCTGACCGGCCTCTTCCATCCGCACCACGCGGACGCCAGCCCCAGGAGCCTGCCGCTGGCCGTGCAGGCCGCGCTGCTGCAGATGGACGCGCGCAACGTCACGCTGGAGCCCGAATATTACGCGGAAGTGGACGAGGCGAAGTTCAACGAGCGCAAGCCGCTGCTGTGGATGTGGCAGATGTTCGACCGCAGCCCGCTGGGCGGCAACGTGCACGTGGGCGTGCGGTTCCGGCGTACGCTGGCGCCGTTCATCTTCGCGCGCGTGGGGAGGAACTTCAAGGCGTTCCACTTCGTGGAGTTCAGCTACGGCTACAACCTCGAAGTGGGCGACGACGTGGTGGTGCACCGCAACGTGCTGCTGGACGACCGCGGCGGCATCGTGCTGGGCGACCGCGTGAGCATCAGCGATTACGCCAACATCTACTCGCACACGCACTCCATCGTAGACCAGCGCGACGTCAGCAACCTCAAGACGATCATCGGCGACGGCGTGCGCATCACCTATCACGCCACGGTGCTGGCCGGCACGCACGTGGGCGAGAACGCGATGGTGGGCGCGATGGCGCTGGCCACCAAGGACGTGCGCCCGTACCACGTGAACGTGGGCATCCCCGCCAAGTCCGTGCGCGTAAAGCCCAACGCCCCGCCCGACGTGTACAAGCTCACGCTGCGCAAGGACGCCGAGGGTGCACCGGCGGGCCAGGGCGCGGGAGAAGACTGAGCGGCGTGCCTGGCGGCGGCGGAGCACGCCCCGAGCGTGGACCTACCCGTGCGTCGCGGCGGAAGCTACACTGGTGGGGACCCATCACCGTCCGCCGCCTCCGGGAGATCCCCATGCGCCGCCCGACCTTCGCGCTCCTTTCCCTGCTGCTGGCCGCCGCGCTGACGGTGGACGCCTCGCCCGCCGCCGCGCAGGCCACGCCCCGCACCGAACTGCCGCGGCCGGCGGGCGTCGAACGGCTGCAGCGCGCCACGCCACGCAGCTATCCCCTGCTGTGCCGCGGCACGCGGTCGCTGAACGTCTGGGTGCGGCCGGAGCGGATCGCGCTGCTGATGTTCGAGCGCAGCGCGGGGCCCGCGTCCGCGGGTCTGGCGCCGGGACAGTGCGCCTGGATGGACCGCGCCGTCCGCGGCGACGAGCCCGCGCGGCTGGCGCACCACGTGCCCGAGGGAGCGGACGCGGAGCCGCCCTACCTGTGGCCGGACGCGCTGTCCGACCCGGACCGGTACTGGCTGTTCCAGGTCTACAACAACGGCCGCGGCGACCTGGTCGTCACCGCATCGAGCGAGCAGCCGCGGTAGCACACGCTGGAAAAAGCGAAGGTGCGGGAGCCGCGGCTTCCGCA
>DATABT010000603.1:0-19261 GCA_036259455.1 Longimicrobium sp.
CTTCGTACCTTCGTACCTTCGTACCTTCGTACCTTCGTACCTTCGTACCTTCGTACATTCGTACCTTCGTACATTCGTACCGCCTAGAACCGGTAGTGCTCGGGCTTGTACGGCCCCTGCACCGGCACGCCGATGTACTCGGCCTGCTTGGGCGTCAGCTCGGTCAGCTTGACGCCCAGCTTGTCCAGGTGCAGGCGGGCCACCTTCTCGTCCAGCTTCTTGGGGAGCACGTACACCTTCTTCTCGTAGGTGTCCGCGTTCTGGTGCAGCTCGATCTGCGCCATCACCTGGTTGGTGAAGCTGGCCGACATCACGAACGAGGGGTGGCCCGTGGCGCAGCCCAGGTTCAGCAGGCGGCCCTCGGCCAGGATCATCACGCTGTGGCCGTCGGGGAACACGAACTCGTCGTACTGCGGCTTGATGTTGATGCGCTCGATCCCCGACTTCTTGAGCCCGGCCATGTCGATCTCGTTGTCGAAGTGGCCGATGTTGCCCACGATGGCCTTGTCCTTCATCCGCGCCATGTGGTCAACCGTGATGATGTTGAAGTTGCCCGTGGCGGTGATGAAGATGTCGGCCGTCTCCACCACGTCCTCCAGCGTGGTCACCTGGTACCCCTCCATCGCGGCCTGCAGCGCGCAGATGGGATCGATCTCGGTGACGATCACGCGCGCGCCCTGCCCCTTGAGCGCCTGCGCGCACCCCTTGCCCACGTCGCCGTAGCCGCAGATCACCGCCACCTTGCCGGCCAGCATCACGTCGCTCGCGCGCAGAATGCCGTCGGTGAGCGAGTGGCGGCAGCCGTACAGGTTGTCGAACTTGGACTTGGTGACGCTGTCGTTCACGTTGATGGCCAGAAAGAGCAGCGTTCCCGCCTTCATCATCTCGTACAGGCGGTGCACGCCCGTCGTGGTCTCCTCGCTCACGCCGCGGATGTCGGCGGCAATGCGGGTCCAGCGCCCCGGCTCCTGCGCGATGGTGCGGCGCAGGGTGTCGAGAATGACCCCCCACTCCTCCGGCTCGTTCTCGGCGTCGAAGGAGGGAACCACGCCCGTCTTCTCGTACTCCACGCCCCTGTGAACCAGGAGCGTGGCGTCACCGCCGTCGTCCAGCAGCAGGTTGGGGCCGCTGCCGTCGGGCCAGATGAGCGCCTGCTCGGTGCACCACCAGTACTCCTCCAGCGTCTCGCCCTTCCAGGCGAACACGGGCACGCCCTGCGGGTCGTCCACCGTGCCCTCCTTGCCCACGGCCACGGCGGCCGCCGCGTGGTCCTGCGTGCTGAAGATGTTGCACGACACCCAGCGCACGTCGGCGCCCAGCTCCACCAGCGTCTCGATGAGCACGGCCGTCTGCACGGTCATGTGCAGCGAGCCCATGATCTTCGCGCCCTCCAGCGGGCGCTGGCCGCGGTACTCCTCGCGGAGCGCCATCAGGCCCGGCATCTCGTGCTCGGCCAGGCGGATCTCCTTGCGGCCGAAGTCGGCCAGGGAAAGGTCGCGCACCTTGAACGGCTCGCGGCCGGCCTCGGCGGCGGCGGCGAACGGATGGGTAAGCTCGGCGACTGCGGACACGGTCAACTCCTGGCTAGGGGATAGGGAATAGGGAATAGGGAATAGGGAATAGCCGGCTCAGCCGGCAGGGTCACTCTTCGTCTTTCGATCGGTGCGCTCTGCGAATCACCCGCGCACGTTCCGCACTCACGCGCTCTTCCTTGCGCTGGCGGCGAACAGGCCGGGACCCTTGGCCGCGGGATCGGGCGGCAGCGGGACGTAGCGGTACGCGCCCAGCCCGGCATCCGCCATCCACCCCTCCATCCGCCCGGCCTCGAACCCCTGCCACACGTGGCCCATGGTCGCGCGGTACTCCTCGCGGTCGTGCGGCATCATGTCGACGACCAGCAGCCGCCCGCCCGGGCGCAGCGCCCGCGCCGCCTGGGCCAGCGCCTCCCCCGGCTCCGCGACGTAGTGCAGGACCAGAAAGACGATGGCGGCATCCAGCTCGCCGTCCGCCACGGGGAGCGACTCCAGCTCGCCCTCGCGCGTCTCCACGTTGTCCAGCTCCGCCAGCCGGGCGCGCGCCGCCTCCAGCATGGCCGGCGAGCTGTCGACGGCGACCACGCGGCGAACGAACGGGGCCAGCGACTGCGCGATCTGCCCCGTGCCGCACCCCAGGTCGCCCACGGTCCACCACTCGTCCAGCAGGCCCAGCAGCCCCAGCAGGTCCGCGCGCCGGCCGAAGAGCTCCGCCCGCAGCCGGTCCCACTCGCCCGCGGCGCTGCTGAAGAACTCGCGCGACCGCGTGGAGCGCTGGGCCAGCACGCTGCGCAGCCGCTGCGCGTCCTGCTCCGCCGCGCCCAGCGCCTCCACCTGGCCGCGGACCAGCTGCCAGAGCTGCCGCGCGTCGGGGTCCAGGCGGTCGGCGGGCATCCGGTAGCGGCGGCTGGTGCCCTCCGCCCGCGCGCTCACCCACCCGTCGTCGCCCAGCAGCTTGAGGTGGCGGCTCACGGTGGACTGCGGAAGCTGCAACACCTGGCACAGCTCGCCCACCGTCAGCTCGTGCCGCTCCAGCAGCAGCAGCAGGCGGCTGCGGGTCGCGTCGGCCAGGGCCGACATGCGGTCGAAGATCGCGGGGGCGGTGTTGCTCATCTATCCGTTCATCCGGCTGGAAAGATAGAACACTCGCGACGGGAGGGCAAGGGCCGACGTCGCGGGGCATCTCGGCCGGTGGTGCAACCTCATGGATCGCAGGCGGATCCATGAAAGGAGTGATATTTCCTGCCGCCCGCGGCGTGGGATGGCGATCCTGGGTGCAGGCGGGGGTCCTGGCGGTTACGAACGCAGGCTCAATCCCGCGGAGGGCGCACCGGCGCGCTTGCATCTGGCGGATCGGAGCGCGCGCGATCACTTTTACGGCATCCTCCCACCCCTGCACCAGCATCCCTCATGGCGACAGCGCGCGGATCACGAAAACGGCGAATCTGGGCGTACATCTTCTTCTTCATCTCCTTCGTCTATGCCACGTCGATCTTTGACGGGGATGGCGACTGGAGAGGCGCCCTGTTCTACGCGCTGGGTACGGGGGCAGTGGCGGTGCTGCTGCTGCGCTCCGCCCGCAAGGACGAGGAGAGGTTCTCGCAGGTGGCGCGGAACGAGCGGCAACTGGCCGTGCTGCGGCTGGCGGCGGAGGACGATGGGCAGCTCACGGTCACGGAGGTGGCGGCCCGGCTCGGCTGGTCCATCGACGATGCCGCCGCCACGCTTCGCTCGCTGGACGACGGCCTGCGGGTGACCAGCACGGTGACCGACGAGGGGATCATGCTCTACGAGTTCCGGGAGCTGCTCCACGACCCCGGCCGCCGCGCCCGCGTGCGCTGATTGAATCCATCCGGACCCATATCCTCGGGAAGCTCGCCATGCCTGCACGCCGCGCGCGAAAGAAACGCATCTGGGCCTACGTCCTCTTCTTCCTCGCATTCCTTTGGGGCGCATCGTTCATAGACGGGGACGACGGATGGCAGGCGTCACTGTTCGCGGCGCTGGTGGCCGCGGGTGTGGCGGTGCTGCTGCTGCGCTCCTCGTGGCAGGACGAGGAAAAGATGGCGCAGATGGCGGCGAGTGAGCGGCAGCTGGCGGTGCTGCGCCTGGCGGAAGCGGAGGACGGACAGCTCACCGTCACCGAGGTCGCCGCCAAGCTGGGCTGGTCGATGGACGACGCGGCCGCCACGCTGCGCTCCCTGGACGACGGCGTGCGCGTAACCACAACGCTCACGGACGAGGGCGTCATCCTCTACGACTTTCCCGAGCTCATCCACGATCCCGGCCGCCGCAAGCGCCTGAAGTAGTCCATCCACGCCACGGAAAAAGGGCGGCGGGAAAGCTCCCGCCGCCCTTCGTCATCCACCCGCGTCCGTCGTCAGGGGCCGTATTCCGCGTCGACGGTCTTGCGGATCTGGCGCAGCGACCTGCCCTCTTCGTGCATCTCGTGCGCCAGGCGCGCCTGGCCGCTGCAGATGCCGCAGGTGCTGCCCATGTCGCCGTGGAAGCACTCCAGCAGCGAGCGCAGCCCGTCGCGGCCGTGGCAGTCGCAGTGGCAGTACAGGCCGTCCAGGATGTGGGGGATGGCCGCCGCCATCGTGTACACGTCGCGCGCGTGCTCCGCCACGGAATCCGCGGGCAGCACCCGCTCCGCCGTGATCCCCCGGCGCGGCTCCGGATGCCGCACCCGATGTTTGGCCGCCGGCGCCGACGCGTGGTGCGCGTGGTCCTGCGCGCGCGCCGCGTCCGGCAGCAGGCCGCACATCAGCAGCGCCGCCAGCAGCAGCGGCAGGCGGAACAGCGCGCGAAAAGAAAGGGAGATGGACATCGGGAATCCTGAACGGGAGCGGGTGGAGCGGTGGATTATAACGCGTTGCGCGCCATCCGCCTACCACCATCGCGCATCACCCGGCGCGTTGACGGATGCGTTGTAGTCATTCCAGGCCCGCAGGTTCCCCCGCCCCGCGCGATCCGTCCGCATGCGCCGCGGCGATTTGGAGCCCCGTCGCACGCCGCGTAGATTGCCCGCCTCGCGGCGGACCGTCCAGCGTACTTTCGTACTCCCGTACCTTCGTACCGCCAGACCCCGCACCCTCGTACCTTCGTACCCTCGTACCGTCTTGCTCGACGCCATCCTCCGCCCCCGCTCCATCGCCGTGATCGGAGCGAGCCGGAAGCCCAACACCATCGGGTACCAGATCCTGGAAAACCTGGTCAGGCACGGCTACACGGGCGCCGTCTACCCGGTGAACCCCACCGCGGCGGCCGTGCACTCCATCCGCGCGTACCCCTCCGTGGAGGCGGTGCCGGACGAGGTGGACCTGGCCATCGTCGTGGTGCCCAAGCAGCACGTGGTGGAGTCCGCGGAGGCGTGCGGGCGCAAGGGGGTCAGGGGGCTCGTCGTCATCTCCGCCGGGTTCGCGGAGGTGGATGGGTCCGGCGTCGATCGGCAGAAGGCGCTGGTGGAGATCGTCCGGCGCTACGGGATGCGGCTCGTGGGGCCCAACTGCATGGGCGTGCTGAACACGGCGCCCGACCGGTCGATGAACGCCACCTTCGCGCCCACCATGCCGCCGGCCGGCCCGGTGAGCTTCATGAGCCAGTCGGGCGCCATGGGGGTCACGATCCTGGACTACGCGGCGGAGTACGGCATCGGCATCAGCCAGTTCGTCTCCGTGGGCAACAAGCCGGACGTCAGCGGCAACGACCTCATCCAGTACTGGGCCGGCGACGAGCGGACGGGCGTCATCCTCATGTACCTGGAGAACTTCGGCAACCCGCGCAAGTTCACGCAGCTGGCGCGGGAGATCACGCGCAAAAAGCCGGTCATCGCCGTCAAGTCCGGCCGCACGGGCACCGGCGCGCGCGCCGCGTCGTCGCACACGGGGGCGCTGGCGGGGTCCGACGCCGCGACCGACGCGCTGCTGCGCCAGTGCGGCGTAATCCGCGTGGACACCGTCGAGGAGATGTTCGACCTGGCGATGGCGTTCTCGCACCAGCCCATCCCCCGCGGCAACCGCGTGGCGATCGTCACCAACGCGGGCGGGCCGGGGATCATCATCGCCGACGCCTGCGAGGCCAGCGGGCTGGTGGTACCGGAGCTGGCGGATGCGACCCGGCAGCTGCTGGCCGCCCACTTTCCAGAAGAGGCGTCGCTGGCGAACCCCGTCGACATGATCGCCAGCGCCACCGCGCAGAGCTACCGCGTCGCGGTCGAGGCGGTGCTGGCGGACCCCAACGTGGACGCCGTCATCGCCACCTTCGTCCCGCCGCTGGGGGTGCGGCAGGAAGACGTGGCGGAGGCCATCGTCTCCGTCGCCGCGCGCGCGCCCAAGCCGGTGATGGCGGTGCTGATGGGGCGCCAGGGGCTGCCGCAGGGGCTCGCGGAGCTGAACGAGGCCGGCATCCCCGGCTACCGCTTTCCCGAATCCGCCGTCCGCGCGCTGGCCGCGATGCACCGCCATCGCCGCTGGCTGGAGCGCCCCGCCGGCCAGGTGCGCGCCTTCGACGTGGACCGCGAAGCGGTCGCGCAGATCATCGCCGCCGCGCAGGACGAGGGGCGCGAAAAGCTGTCGGAGACGGAGGTGATGCGCGTGCTGCAGGCGTACGGCATTCCCGTGGCGCCCTACCGCGTCGCGCGAACGGCGGACGAGGCGGCGGGGGCGGCGGCGGAGCTCGGCTGGCCGGTGGTGATGAAGGTGCTGTCGCCGCGCATCATCCACAAAAGCGACGTGGGCGGCGTGATCGTGGGCGTGGAGGACGAGAGCGAGCTGCGCGCCGCGTTCGGGCGGCTGACGACGGAGGTGCCCGCGCGCGCGGGGATCGCCGGGGAAATGGTGGAGGGCGTGCTGGTGCAGAAGATGGTGCCGCCCGGCAAGGAGACCATCATCGGGATGACGCTGGACCCGCAGTTCGGCCCGGTGCTGATGTTCGGCCTGGGCGGCATCTACGTGGAGGCGCTCAAGGACGTGGTCTTTCGCGTGCAGCCGGTGACGGACGTGGACGCGGCGGAGATGGTGCGCGCCATCCGCGGAGTGCGGCTGCTGGAGGGGGTGCGCGGCGAGCCGGCCAGCGACCTGGGCGCCGTGGAGGAGACCATCCAGCGCGTCTCGCAGCTGGTCGGCGACCACGAGGCCATCCGCGAGATGGACGTGAACCCGTGGATGGCGTTCGCGGAAGGCGGCGTCGCGGTCGACGGGCGGATCCGGATCGCGGTGTAGGCGAGGCGGATCGGCTCGGCGGAGGCGCCTCGGGCCCTCTCCCCCGCCAGACCTTTCGCTCGTTCCTCGCGACCGCTGGCGACCCCTCCCCCAGCCCAACCCGGGGGGAGGGGCGGTGTGAGCCAGATCTTCCGGCGCGGGATGGAATTCTCCCCGCTCCGCGATGACGAGCGGGGCGGCGCGACCGCCCGTCGAAGCGCCCGCTTTCCATACAGTCCGCGCAGGCGGACTTTGCGAATTTCCAGCGGCGAACTCATTCGCTCCAGGCGGACGGCACGTTACCCGATCAGACTCGCAGCCGGGTTCAACCGCGGTCCACAGGCCGCCCCCCTGTCGTTCTCGCCTCGCGTCGCGCAGTTTTCTCCGCGCATCGTTCGGCCCACGCTTTTCCACCATCCCCATGAGCCAACCCACCACGCCCGCGGAGCTGTACCAGTTCATCCTCGACACTGCGTCGCGCGCGGAGCGCCGCGGCGACTGGCCCGGGCCGGGCAGGATCGCCGACAGCGTGCGGCGCCACGTCCTCGGCTTTCTGGGCACGCTTGTGCTGGCGGACGGCGAGATCAACGCGAGCGAGGCGTCGTACCTGAGCAGGATGATGCGCGCCGAGAACATCATCGACACGCCGCCGGACAAGGTGCGGCAGATGATGATGCGCCACGGCGACGGCGGCCCCGGCGCCACGGCCGGCTGGGTGCCGGACTACTTTCAGGTGCTCATCAAGGGCGACCGGCAGCGGGGCTCCGTGAACGCCATGAACGTGGCGCTCTGCCTGCGCGAGCTGGGGCTGCAGCTGATGGTGAGCGACGGCGACAGCACCCCCCGCGAGGCGGAGATCATCGCCCAGCACGTAATGCTGCTGGAGCGCGCCTGCGTCCAGGCCGGCGTCGGCCAGCCGCGCACGGACGGCGACGGCGCCACGCCGCCAGCCGCTGGCCCCGCTCCGCAGGCGCCCGCGGGCGCGCCGCAGAACGGAGCACCGCGGGATTCGGCCGGCGGAGAGGATCCGCCGCTGGTGAAGGTGCAGGCGGCGGGCGGGGAAAAGGCGCCCGCCGAGGCCGCGCCCAACCAGCCCCCCGCCGCCCCGGAGCCGCCGCCGCTGGACCTGAACGAGCTCATGGCCAAGCTCCACAAGCTCGTCGGGCTGGAAAAGGTCAAGCAGGAGGTGGAGACGCTCACCAACCTCGTGCGCGTCAACCAGATGCGGAAGGAGCGCAAGCTTCCCGTCCCGCCGCTTTCGCTGCACATGGCCTTCACCGGCAACCCGGGGACGGGCAAGACCACGGTGGCGCGGCTGCTCTCGCAGATCTTTCGCGCCATCGGCGTGCTGGAGAAGGGGCACCTGGTGGAGACGGACCGCTCCGGCCTCGTGGCGGGCTACGTGGGGCAGACGGCCATCAAGGTGCACGAGAAGGTGCAGGAGGCCATGGGCGGCATGCTGTTCATCGACGAGGCGTATGCCCTGGCCACGGGCGACGACGAGGACTTCGGGCGCGAGGCGGTGGACACGCTGGTCAAGCTCATCGAGGACCACCGCGACCGCTTCATTGTGATCGTGGCCGGCTATCCGGAGCCCATGCAGAAGTTCCTGGACAGCAACCCCGGCCTGCGCTCGCGCTTCAACCGCTTCATCCACTTCGACGACTACATGCCCGACGAGCTCTTCCGGATCATGGGGCGGATGTGCGAGGAGCACGGATACAAGCTCTCCGAATCCGCCGCCACGTTCGTTCGCACGCTGCTGGAGCGGCTGCACGCCAGGCGCGGCGAGAATTTCGCCAACGGCCGCGACGTGCGGAACATCTTCGAGCAGGCCATCGCCAACCAGGCCAACCGCGTGGGGCCCATGAAGGAGCCCACGGACGAGATCCTGTGCACGCTGGAGGCGCAGGACATCCCCCATCACGCCGAGTACCTGGCGGAGCTCAAGCGCATCGAGGAGACGACGGTGGAGGTCGTCTGCAAGTACTGCCAGGAGAAGATGCGCCAGCCGAAGGGCAAGGGGACGATGAAGGTCACCTGCCCCAACTGCGGCGAGGTGACCAAGGTCCGCACCTGATCCGCGGCGGGGTTCTGGCCCCGGAACCCGGGGGGCTGTATGTTGTGCCGCGCTGAAAGCTACGAATCGCCAAACGAAAGAGAACGAGCAATGGTACCTGATCAAGGTGGGCCGGCCACCGTCGGCAACCTCTTTTTCAACATCGCCGTCTTCGCCCTTGTCACGTTCCTGATCTACCTGGCGTGCATGGCGATGGTGCGTATCGAAGACCGCAGGCAGGCCCGCCGACGCAACAGCTGAGCGGCTTCGCGTCCTCGCTCGTATCGAGAAAGGCCCCGGCTACGGCTGCCGGGGCCTTTTCTGTCTGGATGCCGAAGGGGGGCGCCCCCAGGTTCCAGCGGTTGAACCCGCGGGATCCATCCCGAAGTCGGGGCGCGAGAAACCATACCTCACTTCACACGCATCGCCGAGGCCGGGACGACCCCCGACCCCGTCAGAACCAGGGCTCGTCCGCGGTGGGGCCGTAGATGGAGGGGACGCGGCCGCCGGCCATCCGCAGGTACACGGAGAACTGGCCGCGGTGGTGGATCTGGTCGTGGAGCAGGAACCACAGGAAGTCCATCACCGGGATTTCGCCCAGCGTCTTCGGGGCCACGAAGAACTGCACCGTCCCGCGCAGGTCCTTGTCGCTCATCCCGCGCACCAGTTCCGCCACCTTCGCGTTCCCCTGCTCGAACGCGGCGATCAGCTCGTCCAGCGTGTCCGGCACCGGCGGCGGGCCCTCGGGCGGACTGGACCAGTCGAAGCCCGTGGTCAACGCCTTCTGCGCCAGCCCCTGCTCCATCACGAAAAGGAACGCCAGCTCGCGCGCCGACTTGCTCTTTTCACTTGGCTTCAGGTCCAGCTGGTCCGCGGGGTAGGCGCGCAGCACGCGCAGCGTCGTTGCCGTCTCGCGCTCGAAGGTCTGCAGAAACTGGTCGCGCGCGTGGGGCGTGGCCGAAGCGTGTCCTGCGTCGGGGGCGGCGTTCGTCATCATCCGTCTCCTGTCCGTGAGATCATGCTCTGCGTCGGACAGACAGATTGCGCGCGCCGCCCCCGCCCGGCAAGCTCCCGTGCGAACGGGCCGCGCATCCGCTATCCTGTCCCTGTCGCCGGCCGGAATTGATCCGCGCCCACTCGTCCCATCCACCGACCGGATGCGTTCCGTCGTTTTTCTCCTCGCGCTCGTGTTCGCGCCCGCGCCGGAGCGCTGGGGCCACCGGCCAGCAGCCCGACGCCAGATTCCCCGGTCGGGACCACAGATCCAGCGGCGGGCCGGGATCGCGCGGACGCGTCCCTAGGAATGACGGACGGGAGAGCGAAGGCGGAGCGGTTCTCCCCCTCTCCGCGAGCAACGAGCGGGGAGAGGCCGGGGGGAGGGGCACACGGGAGGGGCCCCCGCCTGCTCTGCGCATCTCCGTCCCCCGCACCGGCGTAGCGACCAGCGGGGCGGTATCCGGATCCGCGCCCGTCATCCAGCGCAACACGCACCGATGTCCACGCAGACGTATCGCCTGATCAACCTGCTGCTGCTCGGCGCGCTGTTCGCGGGGTCCCTCGCCGTGTATCCCACGCTGCCGGACCGCATCCCCCGGCACTTCGGGGTGACGGGGGAGCCGGACGCGTGGATGCGGCGGTCGCTGCTCGCGTGGCTGCTCCTTCCCATCATCGCCACGGCCACGGCGGGGCTGCAGATGGCCATCGGACGCGCGGCGGCAAGCAACCCGACGTTGTGGAACGTGCCCGACAAGCCGCGCTTCCTGGCGCTTACGCCCGCGGAGCGCCAGCCCATCGTCCAGCGGCTGGAGCGCTTCATGGCGCTGGTGGGGGTGATGACGACGGCGCTGCTCTGCCTGGTGCAGGCCGCCGTCTGGTCCGCGGCCACCGGCGGAGCCCGCACGGTGCCGCCCTGGGCACTCCCGGCCGCCGTCGGCGTCTTCGTCCTCCTGATCCTGGTCGCGGCGCTGCGGATGAACGCCGGCATCGCCACCCTCATCCGCGACGCGCACCACCGCCGCGCCGCCGCGTCCTGACCCGCGCGGCGCGGGCGTTCTACCGGGCCGCGCACCGCGCGCGGGTACTGCCCACCCTTTCATCCATCCACCACATGCGCATCCTCCGCCTTTTCCCCGCGCTCGTCCCGCTGCTCGCCTCCGGCGCCTGCATCCCCTACGCGACCGGGGCCACCGCGGTCACCGCGCCGCCCGGCGAGCTGGTGCCCAGCACCTCCGTCTACTTCATCCCCGGCGGGCTGGAGAGGCTGACGACCGACTCCGCGGGGGGCTCGTACTTCGGCATCGACTCGGAATTCCGCATCGGAATCGATGAGCGCTCGGACCTGGGGATGCGCGCGGCGGGATGGGTGGGGCTGACGATGGACTACAAGCACCGCATGGACGGGCGGCCGGGCAACGACGGACCCGCGCTGTCGTACCTGGTGGGTGCCGGCGTGGTGAACGCGGGCGAGCACGGTCTGCTGCAGGGGGCGCTGCTGGCGTCGGGCCGCCCCACGCGCCAGGACGGCGCGCCCGGCGTCACCCCGTACGGCGGGCTCAAGGTGATGCACGTCATTCCCCTGGTGGAGGAGGCCGTCTCCGACGATCCCACTGCCGGCGTGTTCGCGGGGGTGCGCATCGGAACGCGGGACCTGGCCATCAGTCCGGAGGTCGCCGTGTTCTACGACCGCTCCGCGCTGGGACTGCGCGACCGCAACTGGATCGTCGTTCCCTCCTTCACCTTTCACGGCGACGAGCTCATGCGCCGCCTCTTCGGATCGCGCCCGGTGCCGCTGCCTCCCCCCGGCTGGCCCTGAACGCGCGAGAGCCCCGGCGCCAGAGCTGGCGCCGGGGCTCGTCGCGTGTGAGAGGCGGTGCTGCGACGGCCCGTCAGGACTTCGCGCGCACCGTCACCGGCGGAACGCGGTCCGTGTTCGACACCATCCGCGCCGTCTCGCGCGCCGGCACGTTGACGGAGACCGGCGCCAGCAGGCACGGCTCCTCCGCGGTGCCGCAGGCGCTGAGGCCCTCGTTGGCCGCGAGCTGCACCGGGTCCGCCGCCTCGGCGACGACGGCTACGGTTTCCAGCGCGCACGGCTGGGCGGCGGTGCCGCAGGTGGAAAGTCCCTCGTCGTCCTGCGCCACGACGCGGTGCCCGCCCAGCGCGGACTCGATCGCGGTGTATGCGGTCAGACCCAGCAACAGGGTCACAAAGGCGAAGCGCACGGAGCGCAGAAAGCTGGTGGTCATGGTGCCTCTCGAGCGATTGGGGGTTCACGCGTCCTGCCCGACTCGCACCTATGACGTAATCCATCGCGAAAAAGTTTACGCGGGTCGATTAGACGCACATTAGGCGCTGCCTCACCTGTGGCAGCGGAGGGACATCCAGAAGTGCACGTTTCGATGGATGTCGTTCATCCACAATCACTTACGCAAATCCGTCCTGCCGCGGTCCATCAAACGCCCGCTCACGCAGGGGAAAATGAAGAGGACGCGCAGATGCGATGGAGCCCTCCGCGTCCTCTCTTTCTTCCCCGTACTCCGCGTGAAGCTCACTCCGTCCGCGGACCGCGCAGAAGCTCGCGGGTGGCGGGGTGGGTGGGATTCGACAACACCTCCGCCGCCGGGCCGCTCTCCACCAGCACGCCCTCGTGCAGCACCACGACGCGGTCCGCGTGGGCGCGCGCGAAGTCCACGTCGTGCGTGGCGACGAGCAGGCCACGGTCCTGGCGCGCCAGCCCGCGCAGCGTCTCGCCCAGGGCGCCGCGGCGGGCGGGGTCCAGCGCGCTGGTGGGCTCGTCCATCAGCAGCAGCATGGGGTCCGGCGCCAGCGCCCGCGCGATCGCGACGCGCTGCGCCTCGCCGCCGCTGAGCTCGCGCGGGTACGCGTGCGCCCGCCCGCCCACGCCCAGCGCGTCCAGCAGCTCCATCGCCACCTGGTCGGCGCGCGCCTGCGCCCATCCCAGCGCGTGCACGGGCGCCAGCGTCACGTTGCGCAGGGCCGTGAGGTGCGGAAAGAGCGCCTGCGCCTGGAACACCATCCCCACCCTGGCCCGCAAGCCCCGCAGCCGCGACTCCCGCGGCACCGGGCCCGGGCGCAGCGCGAACCCGCCCGCCTCGATCGATCCCTGCGTGAACGGCTCCAGCGCGGCCACGGTCCGCAGCACGGTCGACTTCCCCGCCCCGCTGACGCCCATCAGCGCCACGATCTCGCCCGGCGCCACGTCCAGGTCCACGCCGCGCAGCACGTCCTTGCTCCCGCGGACGGCGTGCAGCCCGCGAACGGTCAGCGCGCCGCTCACGCGTGGCTCCAGCCCTGCTCCAGCCGGCGCGCCACGCGGCTCAGCGGCAGCGACATCGCCAGGTAGATGAGCGCGCACAGGATGCCAGGCACCAGCCAGCTCCCCGCGTTGGTGGCGTAGATGGCCGTCTGCTTGGTCAATTCGACGACCGTGATCACGGAAACCAGCGACGAGTCCTTGAGCAGCGCCACGAAGTCGTTGGTCATCGGCGCCACGGCCAGGCGCAGCGCCTGCGGGCCCCGCACGAGGCGCAGCACCTGCAGCTCCGTCAGTCCCAGCGTGCGCGCGGCCTCCAGCTGCTGGCGGGGGATGGCGGTCAGCGCGGCGCGGTAGATCTCCGACTCGTACGCCGCGTAGTTCAGCCCCAGCCCGACCACCGCCGCGGCGAACGCGGGAAGGCGGACGACGCCGGAGAGGCCGTAGTAGATCACGAACAGCTGCAGCAGCACGGGCGTGCCGCGCACCACCTCCACGTACACCGCCAGCGTCGCGCGCACCACCGGCGGCCCGTACACCCGTCCCGCCGCCACCGCGATCCCCACGGCCACCGCGACCGCCATCGCCAGGATCGACAGGACGATGGTGATGCCCGCCGCCCGGACCAGCGCCGGCAGGTACGCGCGCACGCCGCGCCCCCCGACGGCGGCGGCCGCGTCCTCCCGCGGCGCCTGGGAGAGAACGCGCTGGAAGTACTCCGCCTGCGCGTCGCTCCACACGCCCCAGCGGCGAAACGTGGCCTCCAGCGAGCCGTCCTGCATCCGCGCGCGCAGGATGGCGTTCGCGCTGTCGCGCAGGGCGGCGTTGCGGCGCGCGAACACGCCCACGTACGCGCCCGTGGCCACCGGCTCCGGCTGGATGACGAAGCCGCCCGTGCGCCGCAGCGCGCGCTCCGCGATCACGTTGTCCAGCAGCACCGCGTCCACGCGTCCGGCCACCAGGTCCGTGTACGGGTGCACGTCGTCGTCGTACGAGACGGGGACAAGGCCCGTCTTCTTCTGCTCCGCCAGCAGGATGTCGTACGCCATCGTGGCGCCCAGCGTGGCCACGCGGCGCCCGGCCAGGTCCGCCATCGTCCGGTAGCGATCCCGGTCCGCGGGGCGGACGGCGAGGACCTCGTGGAACTCGAAGTAGGGGATGGTGAGCGCGTACCGCTGGCGGACGTCCGGCCGGTCCTCCACGCCGGAAAGGCCGATCTCGAAGTCGCCGCGCTCCAGCGACTGGCCAATGCTGGCCCACGCCACCTGCACGAACCGCGGCTCGCGCCCCAGCCCGCGCGCGATCATCTCCGCGATCTCCACGTCGAAGCCGCGCACCACGGAGGGGTTGGCGGGGTCGGCCTCCACGAACGGCGCGCCCCCCTCCGCGTCGCCGCCCCAGCGGAACGGCGGGTTCCCGGCGGTTTCGTTGGATGCGGAGCGCCCGCACGCCGCCAGCAGCAGCGCGCCGAGCAGCACCAGCGCGCGCCCGGCGTGGACGCGGATGCGATGGGGAAAGTGTGGCAACGGGGTGGTGGTGCGGCGTGGGGGTGGATGGAACCCGGGCGGACAAGCTACGGTGGAGACGGGGCCTCGCTCAAGGTCCGGCGGATGCGCGGCGGGGCGGGCTTCGAGAAGGGCGGATAAATCCGCGGCTCGAAATGCCACAAGCCCCGTCTTTGCTCGTTCCTCGCAAAACGGGGCTTCCACCGCTCGCGCGAGCCATGTCCGGCACGTGAACGCCGGCCCGCACCTTGGCGCCGCGTGCTCGTGCGCGAAGCGCCCATGGTGTTGAAGGCCCGCCGGGGCGAGTTCCGCGAGGCCCACGCCGCGGGTTGAAACCCGCGGCTATGACTGCCACAAGCCCCGTCTTTGCTCGTTCCTCGCAAAACGGGGCTTCAACCGCTCGCGCGAGCCGTGCCCGGCACGTGAACCGCGGCCCGCACCTTAGGCGCCGCGTCCCGCGCGCGAAGCGCCCATGGTGTTGAAGCCCCGCCGGGCGAGCTCCGCGAGCCCGGGGCGGGGCTTGGGGCCGTTCCAGCCCCGGGTTTCAACCCGGGGTGACGGGGGCAGGCGAGCTCTTCCGACCCGGATTGTCGCCCTGCCCCGCCCTCGCCTCCCCAATCCACCGCACATCCTCCCGACGATGCTTGGATTTCCGGTGTGACAGCGGCATCATACGTGCACCCAGTGCTACGGCTTCACGAGTCACCGGCCGTCGCGAGCCCGGAGTATACCGGGGGTTTCGCGCGGCCGGACTTACCATTGAGCGTATGGCGCGAACCCTTCGTGTGTTCCTGCTGATCGCCGCCGCGGCGGGGGCGCTGGCCCCGGCGGCGCGCGCCCAGGATTCGGTGACGGTGGTGGTGGGGCCCGAGTACCGTGCCCGCGGCCTGCACCGCGTTCTCTGGGGCCCGAACTGGCGCCACCTCTGGACCCGCCCCGTGCGCGTGGAAGTCCTCGATCCCGACACCTTCGCCGGGGGCCTTACGCCGCTGCGCGCGGGCGGCGACTTCGCCAGCAACACGCTGCACCTGCTGGGCGCCGACGGCCGCCGCTACGTCTTCCGCTCCATCAACAAGAACGTTTCCAAGGGGCTGGGGCCGGAGTTCGAAGGCACCCTGGTCGAGTGGGTCGTGCAGGACCAGGTGAGCGCGTCGCACCCCGGCGCGCCCCGTCTCGCGGCGCCGCTGCTGGAGGCCGCCGGCGTGCTGCACGCCACCCCGCGAATGGTGGTGATGAAGGACCGCGCCTCGCTGGGCCTGTGCCGCGAGCGCTTTGCCGGGATGGTGGGACACATCGAGGAGCGCGCGGACGAGAACGATCCCGAGGACCCGGGCGAGGAGAACCAGGACGCGGGGAACGACGAGCCCGCACGGGCCGGCGGGGAGGAAGAGGCGGCGGAAACCGATCCGCTGGATGAAAGCTGCGGCGTGCCCACGCGCGAGGGCGAGCTCGACGGGCCGGCCTTTGCCGGCGCGGACAAGGTCAAGGGGACCGACGAGTTCCTCAAGGACCTGGAAGACAGCCCCACGGAGCGCCTGGACACCCGCGCCTACCTGGCCGCGCGGCTGATGGACATCTACATGGGCGACTGGGACCGCCACGAAGACCAGTGGCGGTGGGCGCGCTACGACCGCGGCGACCTGCGCGTCTGGCGCCCCGTCCCCCGCGACCGCGACAACGCGTTCGTCAACCACGAGGGGCTGCTCCTGTCCATCGGGCGCGGGGCGTTCGTGCGCAACGTGCGCTTCGACACGGAGTATCCCAGCCTCACCGGCCTCACCGTGCAGGCGGAGCCGCTGGACCGCCGGCTGCTCAGCGACCTGCCCCGCCCCGCGTGGGACTCCGTCGTCACGGACCTGCAGCGGCGGCTTTCGGACGACGCCATCGAGCGCGCCATCTCCGCCCTCCCGCCGGAGTACCAGGAGGGGGACCGGGCGCGGCTGACCCACATCCTGCGCAAGCGCCGCGACGCCCTCCCGGGGCAGGCGGACCTCTTTTACCGGCGGCTGGCGCTGAACGTGGACGTGCGCGCGACGGACGCGGACGAGGTGGCCATCATCGACCGCAACCCCGACGGCTCCCTGGACGTGACGCTCACCGGCGCGGGAGACGACGAGCAGCGCCGGGTGACGTACCGCCGCCGCTTTCTCCCCACGGAGACGGACGACGTGCGCCTGTACCTGCAGGGCGGCGACGACCGCGTGATCGTGCGGGGCACGGGACACGGAGTGGGCATCCGCGTGATCGGCGGCGGCGGCGACGACGTGTTCGCGGACTCGTCTCGCGCGTCGGGCGTGGCATTCTACGACCACCGCGGCGACAACCGGTTCCTGCGCGGCCCCGGAACGCGCGTGGACCGGCGCCCGTGGGAGGCGCCGGTGGACACCTCCAGCATCACCGGGCAGCGCACCTGGCGCGACTGGGGGTGGAGCACGTCCAAGTTCTCGCCCTGGGTGGACTGGAAGCGCGGCGCGGGGCCGGTCATCGGCGGCGGGCCGGGAATCACCAAGTACGGATTCCGCCGCCAGCCGTACGCCTACCGGGCGCGGGGGCACGTGGCGTGGGCGCCGCTGGAAACCCGCTTTCTGGTCGCGGCCAGCGGCGTGCTGCACCCGGAGAACGCGCGCCGCTGGTGGTCGGCGGACGGGTACGCGTCGCAGATGGAGAACGTGCGCTTCTTCGGCTTCGGCAACGACACGGACGAGGAGGGCGTGCCGCGCGAGCTGCGCGACACCTGGCTGCGCCAGGTGCGGGCGGAAGCCTCGCTGCACATCCCCGTCGGACGGCGCGGCGTGCTGGAACTGGGCCCCGTGCTGCAGTGGACCGACCCCGAGGTGGAGCTCGGCAGCCCGGTGGACATCGAGCGGCCCCTGGGCTTCGAGGCGCTGGGACAGCTCGGTGTGCGCACGGAGCTGAAGATGGACGGCCGCGACGCGCCCAACTTTCCCCGCCGCGGGTGGCGGCTGGAGACGGGCGGCTCCGCCTGGCCCGCCGCGTGGGACGCGGAGGGCGCCTTCGGCGAGGTGCACGGCTTCGCGGCCACCTACCTCTCGCTGGGCGCGGGCCCCGTCGTGGCCCTGCGCGCGGGCGGCAAGCGCGTGTGGGGCGACTTTCCGTTCTACGAGGCCGCGTTCCTGGGGGGCGGCAGCACGGTGCGCGGCTACACGGGCCAGCGCTTCGCGGGCGACGCGATGGCGTTCGGCGGCGCGGAGCTGCGGATGCCGCTGTTCCGGATGAACCTGATCGCGCGCGGCGTGTTCGGGGTGATGGGGCTGATGGACGCCGGCCGCGTGTGGTACGACGGCGAGTCGGACGGCGAGCTGCACACCGCCGTCGGCGGCGGCGCCTTCTACCACTTCGCCGGCCAGACGGTCACGGTCACCGCCGCGCAGGGCGAGCGCCTGAGCGTGAACTTCGGGTTCGGGATGCCGTTCTGAGCGGACGCGCATCGTCGTGGATGAAGACTCGCGCATCTCGCCCCACAACCCCGGGCTGAAGCCCGGGGCTGGAAAGGCCATAAGCCCCGCTCTGGGCGCGCTGGGCTTGCCCGGCGGGGCTTCAACCCCATGGGCGCTGCGCGCAACCGGCGGGTGACGCCGAGCGAGGCCCACGCGAAGGTGAAGCCCCGTTTTGCGAGGAACGAGCAAAGACGGGGCTTATGGCATTTGTAGCCGCGGGTTTCAACCCGTGGTGCGGCGGGCGAGATCGCATCCGATGACGCCTGGACGTGCGGCGGCCGAATTTACCACCGCGGCGAACCCCTCCCCGTTCACCGACGCCGCACCGTCCGCTATTTTTCCCCGCATGTCCACCCTCCCCATCGAATCCGCGCTCCCTGAGCTGAAGGCGGCGCTCGCGGAAGAAGGCGCGGCCGTGCTGCAGGCGCCGCCGGGCGCCGGCAAGACCACCCGCGTGCCGCTGGCGCTGCTGGACGAGCCGTGGCTGGCGCGACGGAAGATCGTAATGCTGGAGCCGCGGCGGCTGGCGGCGCGCGCGGCGGCGCGGCACATGGCGCGGCTGCTGGGCGAGGACGTCGGAGGCACCGTCGGCTACCGCGTGCGGATGGAGACGCGCGTGGGCCCCGCGACGCGCGTCGAGGTGGTCACCGAAGGCGTGCTGACGCGCATGCTGCAGTCCGACCCGGCGCTGGACGGCTTCGGCATCGTCGTCTTCGACGAGTTCCACGAGCGCAGCCTGCACGCGGACCTGGGCCTGGCGCTCACGCTGGAGTCGCGCGGCGTGCTCCGCGAGGACCTGCGCGTGCTGGTGATGAGCGCCACGCTGGACGGCGCGCCCATTTCAGCGCTGCTGGGGGAGGCGCCCGTCATCACCAGCCGGGGCCGCAGCTTTCCCGTCGAGGTCCGTTATCAGCCGAACCGCGTGGAGGGGCGGATGGAGCCGGCGGTGGCGCGCACCGTCCGGCAGGCGGTGGAATCCTCCGGGGGCGACCTGCTCGTCTTTCTCCCCGGCGCGGGAGAGATCCACCGCGTGGAGGAGATGCTGCGCGACGCGGAGCTGCCGCCGCACGTGCGGGTGATGCCGCTGTACGGCAACCTGCCGCAGCCGGCGCAGGACGAGGCGATCGCCCCCAGCCCGCCCGGCCGCCGCAAGGTGGTGCTGTCCACGTCCATCGCCGAGACCAGCCTGACCATCGAGGGTGTGCGCGTGGTGGTGGATTCGGGGCTGATGCG
>DATABT010000604.1:0-11802 GCA_036259455.1 Longimicrobium sp.
AGGCGGGTCCCGGGACGTGCGGCCAGCCATGAGCGTGGGTGAGTAGATTTCTCAGTCGGCGCAACAGGATCCTGCAAGAGGCAAGTCCTCGTGGGCGCCTCCTTCGAAATGACAGCTCACGGCGCAGACTTCTGCGTGCAACGAAATCCGCGATGAACCAAAAAATTTCTCATGAGCCCCTGCCGCACGCCGTCTGCGTCGACTGTGGCCGATCCCCCGACGAGGCGCGGGCGCCCGGCCGTCGCGGGTGCCGGTATCCTGCCGCGCCGCCGTTGCGCGCCACCCTTCGCGCGGGGTGGGACACCTCCCCGCACGACCATCGTCTCACCCCTCTTGACATAGGGGGAGGGGGTACGTTAGAATTGTCACCGCAGGTAGGGTGAGGGGGTATCCAACGCGCTGGCGCGGAGATCGCGCGGTGTAGAGGCGGCGACAACGGAGACGAGCATGAGCGGAATCGACTGGGTGGTCGTACTCGCGGGGATCGCCCTGATCGCGTGGGTCAACTGGTACTTCTTCTTCTCCCACGGGCCGGCGGCACAGGCCGCGGCGGGCGCGGGCGGAGTGCAGGAGGTGACCATCGCGGTGCAGGGCGGCTACTCGCCGTCGCAGGTGCGGGTCAGGCGAGGCACCCCGGTGCGCCTCGTCTTCGACCGGCAGGAAACCTCCGGGTGCTCGGAAGAGGTGGTGATCCCCGAGTTCGGCATCCGCCGCTTTCTCCCCGCCTTCCAGAAGACGGCGGTGGAGATCACGCCGGAAAAGGCCGGCACGTTCGATTTCACCTGCGGCATGAGCATGCTGCGGGGCAAGCTCACCGTCGAGGAATGAGGGATACATCGATGTCCAGCACGACGCACGAAACGGTCACCATCCCCGTCCACGGGATGAGCTGCGGCGGATGCACGGCCTCCGTCCAGCGGGCGCTGGCGCGGCACCCCGGCGTGGCCTCCGCCGACGTAAGTCTGGCGGACAAGAACGCCACCGTGGAGTTCGATCCCGCCGCCACCTCGCCGGACGCGCTGGTGCAGGCGATCCGCGCCATCGGCTACGACGCGGCGCCGCCCAACCAGGGATAGACCCATGTCTACCACCATGCACACGGAGCACGCGCACCCTCCCGCCCCGCCGGCACCGGCCGCGCGGGGCGGCGAAAAGGTCACCATCCCCGTCTCGGGAATGACCTGCGCCGCCTGCTCCGGCCGCGTGCAGCGGGCGCTGGAGAAGCACCCCGGGGTCAATTCCGCCGCGGTGAACCTGATGACGAACAACGCGACGGTGGAGTTCGACCCCGCCGCCACGTCCCCGGATTCGCTGGTGGAGACCATCCGCTCCACCGGCTACGATGCCGCGCTCCCCGTGCCGGACCAGAGCGCCTTCGCCGAGCAGCAGGCGCAGGACCGCGCGCACCACGAGGAGTTCCGCGACCTGCGCCTCAAGGCCGGCGCCAGCTTCGCCGTGGCGCTCGTCGCCATGCTCGCCTCCATGCCGCTGATGGCCGGCGGCGGGCACGCGCACGGCGCCAGTGTTGACCCCTTCATGCAATGGGCGATGGGGTGGCTCAGCCCGGCGCTGGAGTCGGCGTTCCCCTGGCTCTACCAGCTGCCACGCGCCGTCCTCAGCTACGGACTGCTGGCGCTGACGGTGGGGATCATGGCGTGGGCGGGGCGGCACTTCTACACGCGGGCGTGGGCGGCCTTCCGCCACCGCTCCGCGGACATGAACACGCTCATCGCCATCGGCACGGGGGCGGCGTTCCTGTACTCCGTCGCGGCCACCGTGGCGCCCGGCTTCTTCCTGGCGCGCGGCATTCAGCCGGACGTGTACTACGAGGCCGTCGTCTTCATCATCGCCCTCATCCTCATGGGGAACGCGATGGAGGCCCGCGCCAAACGCCAGACCAGCGCCGCCCTGCGCGCCCTGGCCAACCTGCAGCCGAAGACGGCGCGCGTCCTCCGGGGCACGTCCGAGGTCGACGTTTCCGTCGAGGAGGTCCGCCACGGCGACACCATCCTGGTCCGCCCCGGCGAGCGCATCCCCGTCGATGGCCAGGTGGTCAGCGGCGGCAGCGCGGTGGACGAGTCCATGCTGACCGGCGAGTCGCTCCCCGTGCAGAAGGGCGTGGGCGACCGCGTAATCGGCGGCACCATCAACCGCACCGGCGCGTTCCGCTACACGGCGACCACCCTGGGCGCCGACAGCGTGCTGGCGCGGATCGTCAGGCTGATGCGCGAGGCACAGGGCTCGCGCGCGCCCATCCAGCGGCTGGCGGACCGCATCAGCGGTGTTTTCGTCCCCGTGGTGCTGCAGATCGCCATCGCCACCTTCGTGGTCTGGTTCGTCGCGGCGGACGCGGCGCCGGGGGTGCGCGCCTTCGCCGCGGCCGTGGCGGTGCTCATCATCGCCTGCCCCTGCGCCATGGGCCTCGCGGTGCCCACGGCGGTCATGGTCTCCACCGGCAAGGGCGCCGAAGCGGGCGTGCTCATCAAGGGCGGCGAGGCACTGCAGCGGGCCCGCGGCGTGACCACCGTCGTGGTCGACAAGACCGGCACCGTCACCGAAGGCCGCCCCGCGGTCACCGCGCTGATCGCCACGGGAAACGGCGTGCATTCGGAGGATGAGCTGCTGCGCCTGGCCGCCTCGCTCGAGGCATCGTCCGAGCACCCGCTGGCGGACGCCATCGTGCAGCACGCAAAGGAGCGCGGCGCAGCCCTCTCGCACGCCGAGGGCTTCCAGGCGGTCACCGGGCGCGGCGCGGTGGGCGTGGTGGATGGGCGGATGCTGGCCATCGGCAACGCGCTGCTGATGGCGGATTACGAGATCCGTCCCGACGCGCTCGCCGCGGACGCCGATCGGCTCGCGGCGGAGGGCAAGACGCCGGTGTACGTGGCGGTGGATGGAACGCTGGCGGGGCTGGTCGCCGTCTCCGATCCCATCAGGCAGACCTCGCGCGAGGCCATCCGCAAGCTGCGCGGGATGGGGCTGGAGGTGGTGATGCTGACCGGCGACAACCGCCACACGGCCGACGCCGTCGCGCGGCAGGCGGGGATCGACCGCGTCGTCGCCGAGGTGCTGCCGCACGGCAAGGTGGCCGAGATCCGGCGGCTGCAGGCAGAGGGAAAGACGGTGGCGATGGTGGGCGACGGCATCAACGACGCCCCCGCGCTGGCCCAGTCGGACGTGGGGATCGCCATCGGCACCGGGACGGACGTGGCCATGGAAGCGGCGGACGTCACGCTCATGCGCGGCGACCTGAACGGCGTGGCGGCGGCCATCCACCTCTCCCGCCGCACCATGCGGACGATGAAGCAGAACCTGTTCTGGGCCTTCATCTACAACGTGGTCGGCATCCCCATCGCCGCGGGGGCGCTGTACCCGGCCTGGGGCCTCCTGCTCTCGCCCATCCTGGCGAGCGCGGCCATGGCCTTCAGCTCGGTGAGCGTGGTGACGAACAGCCTGCGCCTGCGCCGGGTGCGACTGGCGTGAGGGTGAACGGGTGAACGGGGCGGATAGGGGATGGCCCTATCCGCCCCCTGTCCATAGATTCTGATCATGCGCGCCGGAATCCACCGGCGCCGGAAGAACGGAGCAACGATGCAGCAGCAGGCGACGACGGCGGGCACGCACCCGCAGGTGGTGACGGATGCGGACTTCGCGCAGGTGGTGGAGGGCGCGAGCGAGCTGGTGCTGGTGGATTTCGGCGCCGCGTGGTGCGGGCCGTGCCGGATGATGGAGCCCACGGTCGAGGCGCTGGCGAACGAGTACGCCGGCCGGCTGAAGGTGGCCACGGTGGATGCGGACGAAAACATCCAGGCGGTCACCAGGTACAACGTCCGCTCGCTCCCCACCTTCCTGTTCTTCAAGGACGGAAAGCCGGTGGATCAGGTGATCGGCGCCGTGCCCCGCCCCGTGCTGGAGCGCAAGATCCAGGAGCACGCCTGAAGGTGAAACGGGCGGGGGGTGACCGGCCCCCTCGTCCGGCCGGCAAACTGCGGAGAGAGGATTCGATGGCGACGAGCGAAAACGAGGCGGGCGGGACGGCGGCGGCGTGCGGGTGCGGCGTGGAGCACGGCGAGGATGCGCACGGCCGTCATGCCGTGGCGGTGGACGCCGGCGTAAAGGACCGCAACCTCAAGCGCCTGCGCCGCATCGAGGGGCAGATCCGCGGCCTGCAGCGCATGGTGGAAGAGGACCGCTACTGCGCCGACATCCTCACGCAGATCTCGTCCGTGCACGAGGCGCTGCGCTCCGTGGGGCGCGAGCTGGTGCGCAACCACCTGAAGCACTGCGCCGCCGCCGCCATCCGCAGCGAAGAGCCCGCTCAGGCCGAGCAGATGTACGACGAGCTCGTCGACATGATGTTCAAGCACGTGCGGTAGGGGCGCGGGCGAGGACGGGGGGTAGACCCGCTCGCGTCGCCTCTCCCCCGGCTGAAGCGCGGGGCTGGAACTGCCACAAGCCCGATCCCGGCTCGCTCGCGCTCGCCGAACCGCGCTTCAGCTTCTCCGATGCCAGAGGCCCCTCATCCCGCGGAAGGGCCGCGCGAAGACGTGCCCTGGTCTATCCAGAAAAGAGAGTACGCGGAGGCCCGCAACCGGTCCTCCGCTCACTCTCTTTTCTACGCTGCGTACCCTGCGTCCAATCAGTTCGGAAAGCTGAACAGGCTGGCGGAAAGCGCGCGGCGGCTGCTGCGGCGCAGCTGCGGATCATCCCCCCGCGAGCGGCCGATCGCCTGGCCGACGCCGAGGGTCACCACGACGTTGCGCCCGCGGAACGCCTCCGTCACCGGCACCGCCACGTCCATCCGGTAGGTGCGGCGCGAGCCGGGCGGAAACGCGGCGCGCAGCCCGAAGCCCACGCTGGCCTCGATGGGCGAGTTGATGCCGAACACGTCCTCGCCCGCCCACATCTTGCCCGCGTCCACGAACAGCGCCGTCCCCAGGTCGAACAGGCGGGGATACGGCCATCCCAGGTACATCCGGTGCTCCAGCGACGTCACCAGGCGCCGCTCGCCGGGCCAGGCGTGCGTGGGCAGGCCCCGCAGCCCGGCACGGTTCCCCATCGTCAGCTGAAATGGCACCGTCGTCCGGAACCCCGCGACCACCGTGGCCGCCGCCACGAAGGTGTGCCGCGACTCGTCCGACGGGCGCCAGTACGCCCAGCCATCCGCCTGCCCGAACAGGTTGCGCCAC
Organism: Longimicrobium sp.; assembly: GCA_036259455.1. GTDB lineage: Bacteria > Gemmatimonadota > Gemmatimonadetes > Longimicrobiales > Longimicrobiaceae > Longimicrobium. Next base: position 5,190 of record DATABT010000604.1, read on the forward strand.
TCGATCGTACCGGGCTCCGCACCGTAGTTGCGCCGCGCTTCGCCGCGCGCGCTGAAGCCGGCCAGGAACTGCCGCCCCGGCGCCGCGGCCAGCGAAAAGCCCAGGTCCAGCAGCAGGTCGTCGTCGTCCGAGAACGCCGCCAGGCTGCGTCCCACGCCCACCTCCGCCTCGATGCCCAGCCGCACGTCCTCCGTCCCCCGCACCACGTCCAGCGCGCGCCGACGCTCGAACCACACGTTGCGCTGGCCGGCCAGGAACACCACGCGCACGCTGGAGATGGTGTCCAGCCCCGTCACCGGCGGCTCCGGCTCGCCGGGCGCCACCTGCCGCATGGCGGGCTGGTCGCCGCCGCCGTCCACGGACAGGTAGTCGCGCGGGTACTCCGTCCACTCCCCCGCCAGCGCCAGGCCAAAGAGGGTCAGCTGCCCGCGCCGCCCCATGCGCATCACCGTCCCGATGTCGAACGAACGTCGCGACTCCTCGAAGTAGCGCCGTTCCACCGCCCCGTCCTCGCCGGGGACGAAGATGACGAAGTTGCGCTCCAGGTGCGCGATCTCCTGCCGGAACGCCCACCGCCCCGCCTCGCCGCGGAACGGGTACGCCAGCCGCTGGACGACGGACACGCCCACGGGCGTCTTCGCCACGCTGAGCTCCGCGTCCAGGCGCGTCCCCGCCAGCTGGCGGGTGCCCACCGCGGCACCGTACACGCGCTCGCCCTGGGATTCCTTGAGGTAGGCGCTCACGTGCTGGCCGGTACCCAGCAGGTTGTCTTCGCGCAGTTCCACGCCGGTGAGCTGCCAGTTTCCTTCGTCGCTGTCCCACTGCGGTTCCAGCCGCATGGACCACTCGTCGCGCGTCTCCACCACCACGTGCTGCGTGCCGTCCGGCTGCGGCACGTTGAACACGTCCGCGTCGGCGATGAACGAAAGGCTGCGGAGGATGCGCTCGGAGTCGCTCAGGAGCGCGGGGACGTAGCAGTCGCCGGCGCGAAAGAGGAGCTCGCGGCGGATGACGGCCTCGCGCGTGCGCACGTGCATGCGGTTGGCCGAGCGGTACGCCCAGTTGAAGCGCGGGTCCAGCTCGTCGCCGCCCACGTCGAATACGGACTTGTTGTCGACGAAGATCTCACTGATCACCCCGTCGCGGCACACTGCTGATCGCGCCGCGAACTCCGCCGGGTGCGCCTCCTCCGCCCTCTGCGCCCCCGCCGGCACGGCGCCCGCCAGCGCCAGCGCGGCCGCCAGGGCGGGCGCCGGATGCCGGAAACAGCGGTGGATGCGCGTGGGGCTCAACTGCTTGCCTCGTCGTGGTTTTCGCCCGCTGCGGAAGCGGGTGCGGTCTAGTCGGGAGACGGGTTGTACCGCGCGGGCTGGGCAATGTTCGGGCCGGGTCCGGGGCGGCGCGAAACCGCAGGCAGAATCAGCGGGATAGGACCTGCAATCCTGTTGATTCCTTTCCCCGGAGACGGTGTCCGCGAAACCTCTCGCGCCACGTCGCCCCGTGAGGGTGTTGCCAGGCCTTCCACGCGGACGGCTCGACTGACGTCACATCCTGAGGCCATCCGGCGCTGTGCGCACCCATGAACGTCGTCCGGGCCGCGGCGGTCATTTCGAAGGAGGCGCCCGCGTGATCGCCGCCGGTGCAGGAACCCTTGGCGCCGGCCGCAATTCTACTCACCCGTGCTGGTGACCCATCTTCTCGCTCCGCGCTCGCCTCGGGATCTGCGTCGAGTAGGTTCGAGGCGAGAGCCATCGCCGGTCACCGCGTTCCACCATGCGGCACGATCCGCCGGCCGCACCGTCGGGAGATCAACGCGTGTTCGTCAGGACTCCACACAAACGCAAAGCGGCCCGGACCGTCTTTCGGGTCCGGGCCGCGGCCGTCTCGTGTGCTCCCGACGCTCAGCCGCCGCTGGTCACCATGGTGCCGCCGCGGTTCTCCGTCTGGTCGTCCGCAGCGGTGATGTTCCCGCTGCAGGCGGCAAGAAGGGCGAGGAGCGCAAGGGCGAGTAGTCTGCGAACCAGCATTGCTCCGTCGGCCAGAGGGAAAAGTGTGTAAGGGATTGCGGGACAGGACATGATAACAGTCCCGGCCGCTTCGCCGCAAGGGGCAACGCACCTTTCGCGCTCTTGCGGACGTCTCCTCGCGGGGCGCCCACTCCGTACGCAGCCGCGCACGCGAGGCCGGACTACATGCGTTCCAGCAACGCGTTGCTCAGTCGCCGGCCGCGGCCAGGGGCTGCTCCGGCTCTTCCGGCTCACTCTCGAAAGGCGCCTCAATACGCTCGCGGAGCTCCGCCAGCGTGGCCTCGGCGCGGCCCAGCTCCCGCACGGCACCGAGCTCCTGGAAGATGTCGCGCGCGCGCTCCAGCAGCGCCAGCGCCTCTTCGGTGTTCCCCGTCTGCTGGCGCAGCCCGGCGTAATCGCGCAGCGTCTCGGCCTCCAGGAACGGATAGCCCTTCTCCTGGGCGATCTCCTTGGCCTTTTCGAAGAAGGTGAACCCGTCTTCGTCCCGCTGCGCCCGGGCGATGTTGCCGCGTCCCTGGTACATGCGGCCCAGCATGTACGCCGAGCCCGAGCGGATGGCGTGCTCCTCGGCCACGCGCCCCCACTCCTCCGCCTGCGACACGTGGCCTTCGCGCAGGCACACCTCCGCCATGTCGGTGGCCACGCCCGAGCGCAGCGAAGGCGTGATCGGCAGTTCGAACGCCTGCTCGTACGCCGCCCGCGCCTCGCCGAACCGCCCCTGCTCCTCGCGAAGGTGCGCGATCAGCACCAGGCAGACCGCCATGTCCTGCGGCGACGAGCCCAGGGTGCGCCACATCTCCAGCGCCTGTCCCAGCACCGCCTCGGCATCGTCCAGGCGCTCCAGCCAGGTGTCGATGTTCCCCAGGTTGTTGAACAGCTGGGCGCGCTCCACGCTGGGCTGGCCGCCGTCCTCCGCCTCCTCCAGAAGCGCCAGCGCATCGCGGTAGTGGCCGTCGGCATCCACCCACCTGCCCTGCCAGGCGAGCACGTTGCCGTAACCGGTGCGCGCCACCACCTCGTCGCGCACCGCGCCCGAATCGCGTGCCAGCTGGGCGCTGCGCTCGTAGTGCAGCGCCGCGTCCTGGAAGTCGCCCAGGCTGAGCGACACGCGGCCGATGCGGCGGAGCGCCAGAATCTGCGGCCCCTTGTCCAGCAGGGGGAGGGAGAGGGAGAGGGCCGAGCGGTAGCACTGGCGGGCACCCTTCAGACGGCCGCCGCCTTCCAGCTGCTCTCCCAGCGCCACCAGCCGGAGCGCGGCGTCGTCCTGGTGTCCCGCGTAGTAGGCGCGAAAGATGGGACGCAGTCCCTCGTACAGCAGCGCGATGAAGGAGCGCAGGCTCTCCTCCGCCTCCTGTACGGCGCGGTCCACGTCTTCCGCGGCCACGATCCGCTTGTCCACCGTGGCGTACGCGCTGGAGCTGTCCCAGGTCTTGCCGGGATCCGGGACCGCCGCGCTCATGATCCTGAGCCTGAGCAGCTCAAGCTCGTCGACCTCGGGCAGCAGACCGAGCAGCTCCTCTACGGTTGCTTCAGTGCGAGACACGATCAGGGCGGGTTCTTTCAGCCCCCGGATGTCACGAAGGTGCCACCGCGCTGGTCGGTGGTGCCATACGTGGAGAAGTGGTCCGTGAGCGTACGCAGGCGCGCGCCGTCGCTGGTGACGGAGGCGCCCATGTTCACCCAGGTGTTGTCCCACCACACGATGGTCGGCGTGGAGGAGCCTTCGATGGTGGTGCCGCGGTAGGGAAGCTCGATGGCCACCGGCCGGGCGAACTGCCTGCCGTGCGGGCCGAACTCGGCCACCACGCGCTCGGCCCCCTGCGGGTCCACCGGCAGGCGGATGCTGAACATCGTCACCTTGTCCACCGCGCCGGCGGGGACCTCGATGGCGAAGCCCTGAAAGTCCAGCCGGCCACCCTCGGGCCCGATCCACTTCTTGGCCCAGGCGATGGTGATCTGCGGCGTCTGGCGGAACCTGGCCAGCGCCGCCACGTCCGGAGACGCGCCGGTGTTGAACGCCGGCGCCCCCTGGCGCGCGGCGAGCGGCGAACCCGCGTCGGCGCAACCCGCCGCGAGGAAGGAAACGGCCAGCGTGAGGGTGATGCCGAGCTTACGGATGACGGGGACCATTCAACGTCCTCCAGAACTGTGGATGGGAGGGAACGCCGTACGCCAGAGCACGGTGCGTACCGCGGAGCCACAAATTGTGACCCGAACGGCAACTGGCTGTAAGATAACCACTTACGACCAATAGATCAAACAGATCGTACACGCGGCCGCCGGCAGGAGACCGCACCAGGAGTGTGCGGAGTGCACGATACCGGTGCAACCTGCGGGCCCGGGACGTAGCAGGTGCCTCAGGGATCGATGCCGTAGTCCGTGATCTTGCGCCGCAGGGTGTTGCGGTGAATGCCCAGCCGCTCGGCCGCCACCGTGACGTTGTTCCCCGTCTCGCGCAGGGCGCGGCGAATCATCCGCTTCTCCATCTCCTCCAGCGTCACCAGGGGCGGCTCGGAGGGCGCGGGGCCGGACCCGTTGGCGGCGTGCGGCTCGGGCGGGTGCAGAATGTCGGCGGGCAGGTGCTGCGGCAGCAGGATCTCGCCGTCGGCCATCACCACGGCGCGCTCGGCGGCGTTGCGCAGCTGGCGCACGTTCCCCGGCCAGGGGTGGCGGTGAAGGACGTTGAACACCTCCTCGGCCACCGCGCGCACCGGGCGCCCGTGCTCGCGGGCGTAGTGCGCGAAAAAGTGCGAGGCCAGCAGGTCCAGGTCGCTTCCCCGCTCGCGCAGCGGGGGAAGGAGGACGGTCACGACGGCCAGGCGGTAGTACAGGTCCTCGCGGAACCGGCCGTCGCGCACGGCCTGCTGCAGGTCGCGGTTGGTGGCGGCCACGATGCGCACGTCGATGGAGACGGGGCTGCCGCCCCCCACGCGCTCCACCTCGCGCTCCTGGATGGCGCGCAGGATCTTGCTCTGCAGCGCCATGGACATGTCGCCGATCTCGTCCAGAAAGAGCGTGCCGCCGTGCGCGCGCTCGAAGCGGCCGATGCGCCGGCCGATGGCGCCGGTGAACGCGCCCTTCTCGTGGCCGAACAGCTCGCTTTCCAGCAGGTTCTCGGGGATGGCGGCGCAGTTGATGGCCACGAACGGACCGCGGCTTCTGCGCGAGCGCGCGTGCAGCACGCGCGCGACCATCTCCTTTCCCGTCCCGCTCTCGCCCAGCACGAGAACGGTGGCGTCGCTGGTGGCCGCGCGGGCGATGGACTTGAAGACGCCCATCATCTGCGGGCTGGCGCCCACGATGGCGTCTTCGGTCGCCTTGGCGCCTTCCGGAAGGGGGCGCAGGCGCTTGATCTCTTCCACGCCCAGCAGGATCTCGCGCACGCGGCCGCGGGGGAGCGGCTTGGGAAGCACGTCGTGCGCGCCCTGGCGAATGGCCTCCATGGCCAGGTCCATGGTGGGCTGCGAGGTGAGCAGCACCACGGGCGCCATGCCGCCGTCCTCGTGCAGGCGGCCCAGGATCTCCAGGCCGGCGCCGGAAAAATCTGCGTCCAGCAGGATCAGGTCCCAGCTCCCGGACGCGATCATGCGCAGCCCTTCGGAGAGGGACTGCGCGGAATAAAGCTCCGCGTCGTCCAACTCCGGTTCGAGCGTTCGACCGATGCTCCGGTCCGCGTCGAGGAGAAGAACCTTCAAAGTGCGGGTGGGGCGATGTGTTTCGTCGCTTGATGGATAACCGAGCCAATATACGGACACTCATGCGGTGGCGCAAAGGTTTGCTCCACCTTCCACAAACCGCGTGTTTCCCGCCTGGCTGCACACATTATCCAGCGGTCCCGGGGCGGTTCCGTCCCGATGTGGGTGGCGGAACAGGTGTGGATGGAAAGACGTCCAATCCTCGTCCCGCCCTCCTGAAGACGTACCTGCATGCCCGATGTCACGGGAAGAGCCCGCGGATCTCCGTCTGGTGGTAACGGTGTCTCCGGACGCGCGGCAGACTTCGGAGCCCGGGCGTTACCCATGCCCCCGGGCCGCACGGGCTTCGGAACCCGGGGCGTTACCCATGCCCCCGGGACATGGCACGGGTTTCGGAGCCCGGGGCGTTACCCATGCCCCGGGGCGCGGCGCGGGCTCTGGTGTCCAGGATGCCCGCCAGGTCTCCGCGACGTGCGGCCTATCGTGTTACCATGTTCCGCGCCGGAGCGGCTGAAGCCGCCGCAACGACGGCGGAAAGCCCCGCAAACTGCGCGGGGCTTCGATTCCGGCGGGCCGGTAGTGGGGCGAAGCGTGGCGGGTGAGGGACGAGCGGTCCGTGGACGGGGACGGGCGGTCGGGCGGCGCCGATTCACGGGTTTGGGCGCAGGTGAAAGGGCTGGCATCGCACCTGCCGCAGGGTCTGCTCCCTTGCCGGGCGACCGTTCCGGAGCGTAGCTTGACGGGGATCGTGACCCCGCACGACCGCAACCCGTTCAGATACACGCTGGAGCCGGACCGATGAAGTTCGCCTTGATTGGCGCCGTCCTGATCACGCTGCCCGCCATCGCCGGGCTCATCTACAGCCTGATTGCCGGCAACCAGTACCTGATG
>DATABT010000605.1:0-4842 GCA_036259455.1 Longimicrobium sp.
GAAAGTCGCTCGCGCCGCGGCTGTCATTTCGAAGGAGGCGCCGCGTGATCGCTGCCGGTGCAGGAACCTGTGGCGCCGACTGAGAAATCTACTCGCCCGGGCAGGTGCCACGCCTCGCTCGACGGACCTCGTCCGGATTCCGTTCTATTCAGGGAGCGCCACCGCACACTGCCGAGCGTACGGCGCCGGCGCCCGGCCGAAGGACATCCACTCTGCCGCAGCGGGGCCGGTTCCGGAGCACGGAAGCCAGCCCCGCTGTTCTGCCGGCGACCCCATTTCGCGATTGCGAAATCGCTCCGTGCGACGGGCCGGCTTCCAGCACCTGCCCGCGCACCTGCCGGGATGGCGATGGTGTGCGTGTTGACGTACGCGCCGCCGGACCGCATCCGGTCTACACCGGTTTCTCGCGTGACGGCGGGCCCTCTCCCCCGCCAGGCCTTTCGCTCGTTCCTCGCGACGGCTGGCGACCCCTCCCCCAACCCCGGGGCAGGGGTGGACATGGCGGGTAGTGCGCGTGCAGGTCGGCCCTGGGCACCACGAACCCACCTCCCTCGCCCGCGCAGTTTGCGGGGAAGGGTCGGGGAGGGGCGGCACGCGAGAACTTCTGATCTGACGTTGTTGTTCACGCAGTTGAAGCCCCGCGCAGTTTGCGGGGCTTTCCGCCTTCGTTGCGGCGAGTTTACTCGCTCCGGCGCGGGACCAGCCGCGCGCATCCCCCCACTCCCGCCACTCCCGCACTTCCCCGTCCCACCTCCCGCCACCGCCCCCAACCTGCTATCTTCCCGCCCGCAAACGACCTGCACCGGGGCGCGCGAACCGCCCCTGATGGACATCGACCTCGACCCTGGACTGATGAGCAATCTCGATACTTCGCGGTTCATCTACGTGATGAAGGAGCTGCGGAAGGTAGTGCCGCCCAACCGCGAAATCCTCAAGGGCATCTGGCTCTCCTTCTACCCCGGCGCCAAGATCGGCGTGGTGGGCAGCAACGGCAGCGGCAAGAGCTCGCTGCTGCGCATCATGGCCGGCGTGGACAAGGATTTCAACGGCGAGGCGTGGGCGGCCGAGGGCACCCGCATCGGCTACCTGGCCCAGGAGCCGGAGCTGGACCCCGCGCTGGACGTGCGCGGCAACGTGGAGGAGGCCGTCAAGGCCCAGCGCGAGGTGCTGCGCCGGTTCGAAGAAGTGAACATGAGCTTCGCCGAGCCGGACGCGGACTACGACGCGCTGCTGGAGGAGCAGGCGCGGCTGCAGGACGCCATCGACGCCGCCAACCTGTGGGAGCTGGACCGCAAGATCGAGATCGCCATGGAGGCGCTGCGCCTGCCCCCGTCCGACGCCCGCGTGGAGAACCTGTCCGGCGGCGAAAAGCGCCGCGTGGCGCTGTGCAAGGTGCTGCTTGAAGAGCCGGACATGCTGCTGCTGGACGAGCCCACCAACCACCTGGACGCCGAGTCCGTGGCCTGGCTGGAGCACCACCTGGCCGAGTTCAAGGGCACCATCGTGGCCATTACCCACGACCGCTACTTCCTGGACAACGTGGCGGAGTGGATCCTGGAGCTGGACCGCGGCGAGGGCATTCCCTGGAAGGGCAACTACACGTCGTGGCTGGAGCAGAAGCAGGAGCGGCTGCGGCGCGAGGAAAAGCAGACCAGCGCCCGCACGCGCACCCTGGAGCGCGAGCTGGAGTGGGTGCGCATGGCGCCGCGCGCGCGCCAGGCCAAGAGCAAGGCCCGCCTGGACGCCTACGAGCAGATGCTGGGCGAGGACCCGCGCGAAAAGCTGAACCGCGCCGAGATCGTGATCCCCAACGGGCCGCGCCTGGGCGACGAGGTGGTGATCGCGGAGGGGCTGGCCAAGGGGTACGGCGACCGGCTGCTCATCGACAACCTGAACTTCCGCCTTCCGCGCGGCGGCATCGTGGGCATCGTGGGGCCCAACGGCGCGGGCAAGACCACGCTGTTCCGCATGATCACCGGGCAGGAGCAGCCCGACGGCGGCACGCTCAAGGTGGGCGCCACCGTGGAGCTGGCGTACGTGGACCAGAGCCGCGACGCGCTGGACGGCGAAAAGACCGTCTACCAGGAGATCAGCGGCGGGCAGGACAGCATCAAGCTGGGCCGCGGCGAGGTGAACTCGCGCGCCTACTGCTCGTGGTTCGGCTTCAAGGGGAGCGACCAGCAGAAGCTGGTAAAGGTGCTCAGCGGCGGCGAGCGCAACCGGGTGCACCTGGCCAAGACGCTGCAGCGCGGCGGCAACCTGATCCTGCTGGACGAGCCCAGCAACGACCTGGACGTGGATACGCTCCGCGCGCTTGAAGACGCGCTGCTGGAGTTCGCCGGGTGCGCCGTGGTCATCAGCCACGACCGCTGGTTCCTGGACCGCATCGCCACGCACATCATGGCGTTCGAGGGCGAGAGCGAGGTGGTGTGGTACGAGGGCAACTACCGCGAGTACGAGGCCGACAAGAAGCGCCGCCTCGGTGCCGCCGCCGACATCCCGCACCGCATCAAGTACAAGAAGCTCGTGCGGGCGTGATCATTTTCATTCTGGGCCCCGGCGTGGGGCCCAGGACCTGCTTCCCATCATGATGTTGATCTCAGAAGTCTTTCCTCCGGGGTGAGTTCCGCAGAAAAAGAAGGCTGCGCGCGATGGCCAGCGTGTCCCTGTGCGTAGCGGCGCTCATGCAGAAGGACAAACCGCATCTTACGGTGGTGGCGGGGATCCCGCTGAATAGAAAGGAATCCGGACGAGGTCCGTCGAGCGGGGCGTGGCACCTGCCCGGGCGAGTAGATTTCTCAGTCGGCGCCACGGGTTCCTGCACCGGCAGCGATCACGCGGCGCCTCCTTCGAAATGACAGCCGTGGGGCGAGCGACTTTCATCACACAGGGTGCGCGTAGCGCCGAATGACTCCGGAGCGCGGGGAACATGCACCTTGTGCGTCTCCTCGCCCGATGTGAGCTTTCCTGAGCCACAGAAGACTGGAGAGAGCCGATGGATCAGCCCTATCGCACCCACGCTCACATCTCGGAGAATGGAACGCTCGTCCTGAGCAATCTGCCGTTCGCGGCGGGCGAACAGGTGGAGGTCACTCTCCGGGCGGAACCTTCCTTTGAGGAGCAGTCCGCCCGCGAGGGTGACGCGCTGGCAGTGTTGGAGAAGCTGATCGGCACGGTGGAAGCTCCGTCCGACTGGGCCGCCGAGCACGATCACTACCTCTACGGGACGTCCAAGCGCACTGATCAGGAGCCGTGACGCGAGAGCGCATCTTCATCGACACCTGGTTCATCCTCGCGTTGCTGAACGCCAGAGACGCGGATCATGACGAGGCGAAGCGCCTCCTCCCCCGCATCCGCTCCGCGGCCACACTGGTCACGACGGACGCGATTCTCCTTGAAGCCTGCAACGGTCTGGCGAAGTACAACCGGGCCGGAGCAGCCCAATTCGCGCGCACCTGCTACCGCGACGCGACGTTCCAGGTTATTCAGGTTGATCGCAGGCTCGTCGAGTCCGCACTTCGCCGGTACGAAGGAGTCTCCGACAAGGACTGGGGATTGACCGATTGTCTGTCGTTCGTGGTCCATGCGCGAACACGGGGTCCAGCTCGTCGCGACACGTGACCACCATTTCCGCCAAGCCGGATTCATCACACTGGCGGTCTGACCAACACGCTCCGTTACCCGAGGCGGCCCCGCACGGGCCGCCTCTTCGCGTCCGGGCTACTTCGTGCTGAGGACGAAGCTGTTGCCGTCGGGGTCGTTGAAGATGGCGCTGGTGCCCCACGGCTCCGTCTTCGGCGGCTGGCGGAACTCCACGCCGCGCGCGGAAAGCTCGTCGTAGGTCTTCTGCACGTCGTCGGCGACGAAGGCCATGTTCATGAACGCGCCCACGATGTTCTCAGGCTGGAACGGCTTCACGATCACCACGCCCGTCTCGGCGCCGGGGATCCTGAGCTCGATCCAGCGGGCGTCCGGCCCCATCGGCTGGTCGGTGACCACGGTGAACCCCAGCTTCTGGGTGTAGAACGCCAGCGCGCGGTCCTGGTCGCTCACGTACACGCTCACGAACTTCACGGCCTTGATCATCGCGTTCACCTCCGGTCAGAGTCGCGTCGCGGTCGGGGCACAATGAAACGCGGAAGTGCTGGCGTCACAAGGCGTGTATCGGCTACCATGGCAGCGGGTGCCATAGCTGCTCGCGACCGGAGAGACGGCGGTGCGGACGATCGAGGTGGACGCGTACGTGCTCGACACGCTGATGGTGGACCTGGTGGGGCACGACCACCAGCCGTCGGCGTTCCTGGTGTACCTGTTCCTGTGGCGCCGCACGCGCGGCGAGGGCGTGGACGAGGCCGCCATCAGCCTGCGCGCCATCGCCGAGGGCACCGGCCTCTCCCGGCGTGGCGTGCAGGACGCGCTGGCCCGGCTGGCGCAGCGGCAGCTGATCGACGTCGCGCGCGAAGGCATCACCGCCGTGCCGCGCTATCGCATCAACCGCCCGTGGGCGCGGGGGATGGAAACGGCGGACGGGCAGGGCTGATCCCCATCCTTCGCATTCTTCGCCCGGAATTCAGGCAGACCACGCGCAGACCGGGAATCGCTGAGAAGCCACTCTGTTGACTCTGTTGACTCTGTGTGAGGTCCAGTCCGTAAAAGGCCGAGCGGGCGAGATCTCCGTGTTGCGCTGGGCACGTGCACGGGCGAGTAGATTTCTGGAAGCATATAGTTTCCTTGACATCGTGGTCGAAAAAGAGCATGAGGCACCCAACCCCATCACCAGAAAGGGAGGTGCCCCATGCTCGTGCTGGAAACCAGTATCCAGCAGTTGGTGAACGTAGCGCT
>DATABT010000606.1:0-8981 GCA_036259455.1 Longimicrobium sp.
GCCGGTGAGCGCGTCCTCGCGCGTCTGGCGCTCCAGCTACGCCGCCTGTTCGCGCAGCCGCGCCACCAGCCGCGCCTTTTCTTCGTCCGCCTGCCGCACGCGGTCGTACGCCGCGGTCAGCTCGTCGTTCTTCTGGCGCAGGATCTCCGCCTCGCGCTGCGCCTGCTGCACCTCCGCCCGCACCAGCACGCTCTTGATGCGCGCGTTGGTCTCGGCGTTGAACACCTCGCGGAACGCGGCGTGGTAGGCGCGAAAGTGCTCCAGCGCCGGCGCCAGCTCGCCGCGCGCCTGGTGCACCTCGTACAGCGCCTCATGCGCGGCGTACACCTGCGGCCGCGCGCCCAGCTCCGCCGCCGTCTCCAGCGCGCGGCGCAGGTCCGCCAGCCCCTCGTGCGCCTCGCCCATGCGCACCCGCAGCGCGCCCAGGCGAATGAGCGTCTCCGCCTCGAACACGCGCGCGCCCAGCTCGCGCGTGGTCTCCAGGCTGGCACGGTAGCACTCGAGCGCGCGATCGACATTGCCGCGGCGTTCGTAGATCTTGCCGATGTCGCGCAGGCAGGTCGCCTCGGCGTCGCGACCGCCGGTCTCGCGCAGGCGCACGGCCGCGCGCTGCATGTACTCCAGCGCCCGCTCGTCGTCACCCAAGTCGGCGTAGGCGCTCCCAACGTTCAGCATGGAGATGCCGGCCGCCTGCGGGTCGGCGCCCTCCTTGATGGAAAGCGCCTGCAGCATGTAGTCCAGCGCGCGCTGCGACTCGCCCATCTGCCCGTGGATGTTCCCCACGTTGTTCAGGCAGTAGGCCACGCCCACCCGGTCGCCGATCTCCTCGCGCAGCTTGAGGCTGGCCTGGTAGTAGTCCAGCGCCTGCCCGTAGTCGCCCAGGTGATAGGAGACGTTGCCCAGCGCGTTGAGCGAGTGCCCTTCGCCCGCGCGGTCGCCCCGCGCGCGCTGCAGCTCCAGCGCGCGCAGGTGCATGCGCATGGCCTCGGGATAGTCGCCGCGGCGCCAGAGCACGTTGCCGATGCCGTTCAGCACGTCGCCGCGGCCGCGCTCGTCGCCCGCCTCCTCCAGCAGCGCCAGCGCGCGGTGAAAGCGCCCCATGGCGCCGTCGTAGTCCGAGCGGCCCAGGTAGTCGTGGCTTCCCAGCGTGCGCAGGGCGAGCGCGATGCCCGCCGGGTATCTCTCCGGCTCCGCCAGCGCCAGCGCTTCCTCCGCCAGCCGTGCGGACTGGTCGGGATCCAGCATGCGCAGCTCCCAGGCGCGCTCGTTGAGCGCGTCCACGCGGGCGCGGGCCTCCGCGTCGCCCGCCAGGGCGGGAACGGACACCACGTCGGGAGTCTTCAGGCGCACCTCCATGGGGAGCACTACCGGAAGAGGATCAGGACCGGCGGATTCGCCGCATCCCCGCTGCCGCAACGGTCCGGCCACGCGCCGGGGCAGCGCACACGCCGCCGAACCGCATCCTCGCGGAATCCGCGCGTCAGGCGGGGCGGCGCGACCCCGCGTCGGGGCGCGGCGTGCGGGCGTGCTGCGCGAACACGCCACGCATTCCCGCGAACAGCATCACCGTGAACACGAGGGTCCAGATGCTCACGATGTAGCCTGGGCCGTACGCCGCGAACCCGATCAGCCGGTCCACGATCCACAGCCCCAACACCGCCACCGCGCAGGCACGGCTTCCCCGGTACACGCCGTACGCCAGCGCCAGCTGCACGGCACCGACCACCGCGAGCACGGCGGCGTTCACGCGGTCGCCGGCCGCCGCCGCGAGCGCCGCCTGGATCAGCGACACGAGCGCGATGACGGACGCGACCACGGCGCCCCAGACGACGCTGCGGTCTTCCGCGTCGCGATTCAGCTTGCCGAGATCCATCGTTCACGCCTCTCATCAAAGGGGGGAATGATCGATCGCGCGGGGCAGAGGTCCCGCGGGGGCTGCGTCGCGCCCGGGCCAATGCGCCCGGCGGAGTCTCCCGCAGAATGACGTCCCCGCCGCTCCTTGTCCAGCATGGCGACGGATCGCGTCCGCCTACGCCTTCCCGGCGTCCGCCGCCTCCTGCGCGATCCGGTACGCGTCGTTGCGGGAAATGCCCATCCGCCGGCGCAGCTCCCTGGCGACCGCGCTGGCGGACTGCCCCTGCGCCAGCAGCGCCTGGGCCACGGAGTGCGCGGCGAGCGCATCTACCTCCTCGCGCACCGTCTCGTCCTCCCGGCGCCCTTCGACGACGACGACGACCTCGCCCAGCACCTCGGCATCCACGTAGCGCTCCGCGCCCTCCGCCAGGGTACCGCGCCAGAACTCCTCGTGCAGCTTGGTAAGCTCGCGCGCCACGCAGACGCGCCGCTCGCCGCCGGCCGCCTCCGCCAGGTCCGCCAGCAGCCTGCCGACGCGGTTGGGGGACTCGTAGAGGACCACGGCGCGGGGGGAGGAGGCGATTTCTTCCATCATCTCCGCGCGCGAACCGCCCTTGCGCGGGGGAAAGCCCAGGAAGGTGAAGCTCCCCGCGTCGATGCCGCTGGCGACCAGCGCCGCCAGCAGCGCGGAGGCGCCGGGGATGGGCACCACGTCGAATCCCGCCGCCACCACCTCGCGGACGATGCGCGCACCGGGATCGCTGAGGAGCGGGGTCCCGGCGTCCGTGACCATCGCCACGTCGCGCCCCTCGCCCAGGATCTCCACGACCAGGGTCGACCGCGACGCCTGGTTGTGCTCGTGCGCGGAGATCAGCTTCGCGCTCACTCCCAGGTGCTTGAGGAGGACCCCCGTGCGCCGCGTGTCCTCCGCCAGCACGACGTCGCAGGCATCCAGCACCTCCACCGCGCGACGGGTAATGTCTCCCAGGTTGCCGATGGGCGTGCTGACGACGTAGAGGGACGCCACGTCAGAGCGCCAGCGCCCAGGGAAGGCGGGCGAAGAAGCCGTGCTCGGACAGGACGAACCGGCTGTCGCGCGCCACCTTTTCCACGATGGCGGCGGGATCGATCCCGTGGTGGTCCGCGCCCGCGATCAGCACCTCGGTGATCCAGCGCGCCACGCCCTCCGTAAGCCCGTCCGGCGATGCCACGGGGTCGCCCATCACCCGCCCCTCGGGCGTGATGTCGAACGAGGCGACGACGGGGTGCTCCAGCGCCGCCAGCCCCTGCCCGCGCTGCATCATCTCCAGCGCCGTCTCGCGCCCCGTGGCCAGGGCCAGCTCGCGCAGCGTGCCGCCGATCATCCGCCGGTAGAGGTCCACGAAGCCGGGCCCGGCCTGCACCGGCAGCTCGTCCAGCGGCGGATACAGCGCGGCCTGCAGCACCGCGCCGGCCACGAAGAGCGAGCGCAGGAATTCGGGGACGGGGACGGATTCGTCGCGCTCGCAGAACCAGCCGGTGCGAAAGGCGCCGCCCTCGAAGTGCAGGTAGTGGTGCTTGCCGCCGTCGTTCAGCTCCATCACCCCCGTGAACCCGCGCTCGCGGAGGATGGGGAACAGGCGCTCGGGACGCGCGGGATCCAGATCCGCCGTCAGCGGCAGCGGCTCGTGGACGAGGGTGGCGAGCATGGCCTGCAGCTGCGCCTCGGGCGCGCCGAAGAAGCCGATCTGCCCGCCCTCGCCGCGCTCGCTCTCGGTGGAGGCCAGGCGCAGCACTTCGCTGAGCGCCGCCGGCCCGCGCCCCTGCGGGTTGATTCGGGCGGCGTAGAAGGGCTCGCCGCTCTTGAGGAAGATGAGAAAGCAGCGCTCGCCCAGCTGCACGGCCACGAAGCCGGGCACGCGGGCCTGCCGGTCGCGCTTGCCGTCGCTGAGAATGCCGGGGAGGTTTGCGTACGAGAGCTTGGTGCGCGGAAGGTACGCGGCTTCGCAGGGAAAACGATAGATCATTGTCCGTGGCGCATGGCGGGGGCGGCGGTATCCCGGCCGGCCGCGGCTCACGATCCGTGCCGCCGCGCAAGCGTTTGCGGGGGTTGGAGATGGAAAACGCGCGAGGCCGGGGCGGCCTCGCAATGCGCAACCCGGGGCGCAGATTGCGTGAGAAGGGACAGGGGACAGGGAGAAGACCGCGGATCGCGATCCCTGCCCCCCGTCCCCTGTTCTCTTTCCTTACGCCAGCAGCTCCTGGATCTTGCGCTCCAGCATGGGCTTGGGCACGGCGCCGACGACCTGGTCCACCACCTGGCCGTTCTTGAAGAAGAGCACGGTGGGGATGGAGCGGACGTTGAACTGGGCCGCGGTGCGCTGGTTGGCGTCCACGTCCAGCTTGCCCACCTTCACCTGGCCGCTGTACTCGTCGGCCAGCTGCTCCATGAAGGGCGCGATGATGCGGCACGGGCCGCACCACGTGGCCCAGAAGTCCACCATCGAAAGCCCGCTGTTGTCGGCGATCTCCGACTGGAAGTTCGCGTCGGTGATGGTCGCGATGTTGTTGCTGTCCGCCATTGGTTCTTCCCTTCCCCGTTGCAGGGCCGCCCGGGCCCGTTGCCTGTAGCCGCGCCCGGCGCGCCGGGCTATGCTGTCGCGGCTGTTTCACACACCATACTGATAAACCGAACCCGCGAAACGGAGCCCGATGACCGAGCGCGCGCTGGACCACGTTGGAATCGCAGTGCACTCGCTGGACGAGTCGCTCCCCGTCTTCGAATCTATCACCGGGCACAAGGGGTACGGCCGCGAGGTCGTGGAATCACAAGGGGTGGAGGTGGTGTTCCTGGGCACCGGCAACGGACGCCTGGAGTTGCTTGCCCCCACCCGCGACGATTCGGCCGTGGCCCGATACCTCGCGAAGCGTGGGCCGGGGATGCACCATCTGTGCTACCGCGTCGCCAGCGTAGCCGCGGAGCTGGACCGCTACCGCGCCGAGGGCCGGCAGCTGATCGACGAATCGCCGCGCCCCGGCGCCGCGGGGCACCGGGTGGCGTTCGTGCATCCCAGGTCGATGGGGGGCGTGCTGGTGGAGCTGCTGGAGGAAGGACACTAGAGGGAATAGGGAATGAATAGGGAATAGTCCCTTTCCAATGAAATCTTGCGCAAGCCGGTCGTGATTATGCGGGCAGGCCGGCGAGCGCTGGGATGATGGAGCCTTCGCGCAGCCGGAAGGCAGCAGCGATGACGCGGCGTCCCAGGCGGGTAAGATAGTACCTGTAGCTGCCGCGGACGGCCTTGACCAGGCGATGCATCCGCAAGCGCTTGATCTGTCGCGACAGCTGGCCTCCGCTCCAGTGGCTGAGGAGGGGGCGGAGATCGCGGACCTGGAAGCCTCGCAGGTTGAACTCGCCGCGGGCGAGGGTGAGGAGCAACTCACGATCGCGGGCGTCGAAGAAGTTGAGGCCGCGGTAGCTGCGCCTCAGATCCCGGACAGGGTTGGAAAGGCTTTCGAGGTGCCGGCGCCCGACGGTGTCGTCGTCGAGGCTGGAGAGGAACTCGAGATAGCGGCGGTTGCAGGGGTGCATGATGCGGGAGAGGACGCCGATGCTGTAGAGCGTCTTCCTGACGGGAGCGAGCTTTTCTTCGCGGCTGCCGTCGCGATGTTCCACCGTACGGTGGTGCTTGAAGAAGGAGACGTCGTTGGCGACGGTCTCGATGCGCAGGACGCGGCCGAACTTGTCGTACATCTTGAGTGCGACCGGGCCCATGCGGTGGCGGATGCGGGTGCCGTAAATACGCGTATTGAAGTCGTTGCCGACCTCACCCTGGTAGCGCGGGTCGAGCTTGCGGCCGAGGAAGGTGGCGACGTGTTCCGCCCGGACGGCGTGAACGGCGGTGCGGATGAGGTGGTCGTACAGGGGCGTGAGGTCTTCGCGGCGCTTGAATACGACGTCGGTGGCGTACTCCACCTGCATGATGCTCCAGTGATAGCCGGCGGTGAACTCCGCGGCCGCGGGGCAGAACTGGCGGGCGTACCGGTCGAGCTTGCGGTGCAGGGTCGCGGCCTTGAGCCGGTCGGCGATCTGCTGGGCACGCGCGAAGTCGTCGATCTGGACGAAGGCGTTGTCCACGAGCCTGTAGCCGATCCTGAGGCGCTTCAGGCGTGATGCCAGCCAGTTGTGCCCGTTCATGCAGAACTGGAGGCGGAAGGGAGCCCAGGTGGGTACGCGCAGATGGAAGAGCCCGAGGTCCGGGTCGATGAAGTAGAAGTAATAATGCAGGCACTTGCCGCTGTCGGGTTTGAGGAAGGTCTTCCCGGAGCCCTTGTCGTGCCAGGGCTTGAACGAGGCGCAGGTCTCCATTGCGCTGAAGATGTGCACCAGACCAGGATGAGCGCCCCGCTCGGCGAGGATCTGCTGGACCCGGTCCTCCTTGCGGAATGCCTTGATCCGGCGGATGTGCTCGATGGAGAGGCCGTTCTCAGCCGCCAGCCGCTCTGCGTTGTGCCGGATGGCGTCACGCAGGGACGTGGCGAAACGGGCGAAGTCGAAGATCCGGACGTGGCGCCGGTTCAACTCGCGCGTGAATGCCTTGGCGTGGCAGATGTCCGGAAGGGTGCCCGTCACGAGGATGCGGTCGAAGCACGAGAGCACGCCGAGAATGCTGGAAGTGTAGCGGTCGGTGAGCATGTGAGCCTGCCGTGCTGGTGGACAGATGCACAGCATGCAGCGCCACCTCGCCGTGTCAAGCCAACTCCTGTTTGGTTCCGGCTCCGCCGGGTTAGGGAATAGGGAATAGCCTGCGCAGGATGCCCCTTCGTGCCTGCAGTTCCCTTTGGATAGCCCGCGCAGGATGCACTCCCCGGCCGCTGCGGGGGCCGCCGTGCCCTATTCCCTATTCCCGATTCCCTATTCCCTATTCCCTATTCCCTGCCGTTCAGCTTCTTCGCCCCCCCATGGCGGCTTCGAGGTCGATCACCTCAACGAGCCACCGGCCGCCGGGGCCCTGGACCACGGTGAAGGGGACGTTCACCGTGCGCTGGCCGCGGCGCAGCTGCACGTTCACCTGGCGCGCGTCGGGGCGTTCGGGAACGGGGAGAACGCCGGTCATGGCGTAGGTGTCGTGGCGAAGCACGCTGGCGATGGCCTGCATGCGCCGGATCACGCGGCCGGGCGCCTGCTGCTCCGCCAGCGGCCCACGCGCCGTGCCGAAGACGTAGCCCATCTCGGTGTAGCGCTGCTGCGCTGCAAAGCCCATGAACTGCTCCACGGCCGCCGCGGGAGCCATGGCCGCGCCCACGCCCGCGGGAGCCGGGCCGGCCGCCACGCGGCTGCCGCCGGAGCCGCCGCAGCCGGCGGACGCAACGAGAATGGCAAGCACCACGACGGGGAGATGCCTGGGACGCACGGGACCTCCGGGCGGGGGGATGGTTTCACTCGCTTTGGATGAGGCCGGCGATCCGCCGGCACGCACAGTGTAACGGGAAGCGGCACCGCGCGGAAGAGTTGCCGTGTGCGGAGGAGTTCCGATAGGGACCGCCGACCCCCTTTTCACGATGGCGCCCACCGGACCCTCACCCCCCGCCCCCTCTCCCACAGACTACGTGGAAGAGGGGGCCGCGCGGAGCGCGACGCCCCACAGACTCGCCCGTGCATGAGGCCCGTTCCTCCCGTGAGGTATCGGCACAATCCGCCACGCCTTCCCACTCAGCACTCACGCACTCACGCACTTTCGCACTCACGTCAGGCATTTCCCCCTGTCGGCGGGGGCGGCGGATGGATATTCTGCGGCGGCGGAACGACTTGCGCGGCGCGGGGCATCATCCGCGGCGCGCATCCGCCGCACGACGGGCGGCGGACGCACGCGGGGGCCTCCATCCCCTGTAAGCCGTCCCCGGCACCCTGTCCCCTTCTTCTGAATCCGAAGCAGGACATGACCGACCCCAGCACCACCACCGCCACGGCCACCGTCCCCACCGATGTCACCGACCCGGTGAACGCGCAGATCCTGGCCGTCTCCGAAGACCGCATCCAGGGCTTTCAGGCCGAGCCCTTCGCGGAGATCAGCCGGCTGTCCGGCGTGCCGCTCCCCATCGTGCTGGAGCGCATCCGCGCCATGCTGTCCGCGGGCGTCATCCGCCGCGTGCGGCAGACCATGCTGGCCACCAACCTGGCGCCCGGCGCGCTGGTGGCATGGAAGGTGTCGCCGGAAAAGCTGGACGCGGCGTTCAACTACATGTTCCGCGAAGACCCGTTCAGCGGCCACGTGGTCATCCGCAGCACCGACGGCGACACGCCCGGCAGCGCGTACCGGCTGTGGACCACGCTCAAGGTGCCGCAGGGCTTTTCGCTGCAGAAGCATGCGGAGTACCTGCGCCAGCGCGTGGGCGCGGAGGCGTTCAAGCTGCTTCCCGCCAACGCGCTCTTCACCCTGGGCGTGGGGCACGTCCGCCGCCGCGGGATGGAGCCCGGCGCGCGCAGCGACGAGCCCGGCCACGTGCAGGACACGGTGATCGTGGAGCTTTCGGACCTGGAGTGGCGGGTGCTGGGGCCGCTCAAGCGCGAGTTCGCGGTGGACGAGATCGTGGAGAACCCGTGGGCGGCGCGCGCGAAAGAGGCCGGGGTGCCGCTGGACGTCTTTCTCGCCACCGCGCAAGGGCTGAACGAGCGCGGCGTCGTGGGCCGGTTCAGCACCTTCCTGGAGCACGTCAAGCCCTCCGCCACCGGCACGCGCGTCACCCGGTACAACGCGCTCTTTCACTGGCGGGTGCCGCCGGGGCGGGAGATGGACGCGGGGCGCGAGGTGGGCCGCCACTACATCATGACCCACGCCTATTGGCGCGAGGGCGGGCCCGAGTTCGCCAACGTCAACGTCATGGGCGTGGCGCACGGCACGGAGAAGGAGACGGTGCTCGCTCACAAGGCCGCCATCGACCGGCACCTGGAAGAGGCGGGGATTCCCGTCAGCTACACCAACGTCTTCTGGGGCGGCCGCAGCGAGATCAAGCCGTCGGAGATCCTCCCCGGCGCCTACCGCGAGTGGTGCGCGCGCGAGGGGCTGGACCCCGAATCGATGCGCGGTTGACCGGCTGCGCACGGGAATGATGGACGTGCGGCCCGGGAGCAAATATTTCCCGGGCCG
>DATABT010000607.1:0-4383 GCA_036259455.1 Longimicrobium sp.
GCCGCGGCCGCCGCCGAGCCGCCGAAGCGGACGGTGCACGGCGGACGGCCGGCGGAGACGGCGGTATGCATCGCCGCGTCCACGGGCGGGCCGCGGGCGCTCACGGAGCTGGTGCCGCGGCTGCGCGCGCCGCTGGGGGCCGCCGTCCTCATCGTGCAGCACATGCCGCCGCGCTTTACCCGCTCGTTCGCGGAGCGGCTGGACGGAATGGGCGGGCTGCGCGTGGTGGAGGCGGCGGCGGGGGACGTGGTGCGGCCCGACTACGTCTACCTGGCTCCCGGCGACTTTCACATGCGCGTGGTGCGCGAGGGCCGGGAGGTCCGCATCGCGCTGGACCAGGAGCCCACCCTCTGGGGCGTACGCCCCGCGGCGGACTTTCTGTTCCGCAGCGTGGCGGAGACGTTCGGCGCGCGAGCCATCGGCGTGGTGCTGACCGGAATGGGCAGGGACGGCGCGGAGGGGCTGCGCGACATCGTGGAGGGCGGCGGATACGGAATCGCGCAGGACCGCGCATCCTCCGTCATCTACGGCATGCCCGCCGCGGCCGCCAGGATCGCCAGCACCGTGCTGCCGCTGGACGAGATCCACCAGGGCATCGAGCGCGAGGTAGACGCGCGCGCCCACCTTTCGCTGGCCGCCGCCCCCGTGGGAGAGAACCCGTGAACGCGCCCGCCGCACCCTCCATGGACTTCCGCTCCCTCATCGCCCGCGGCGAGGGCGCGCAGGCCGTCGCCTTTCACCTCGGCGGCGAGCTGCACGGCTGCGACATCCGCCTCGTCGAGGAGGTGGTGACCCGGCGGACCATCCAGCCCCTGCCGGACATGCCGCCGCACCTGCTGGGCGTGCTGATGCTGCGCGGCGAGCTGGTGCCGGTGATGGACATCGCCCCGGCGCTCGGGCTGGCGCCGGGGCGCGGCGGAACGCCCTCCGTCCTGGTCGCCACCATGGGCGAGGGGCGCGTGGGCGTGGCGGTGGACGCGGTGTACGAGGTGCTGGACGTGCCCGCGGAGTGCGTGCGCCCCGCGCCGCACACGGGCGGGGACCGCGACAGCTACCTGGTCTGCGTGGCCCGCATCGACGACAAGCTGGTGACCCTGATCGACCTCGCGGAGATCCTCGGCGAGCGCACCACCCCGGACAGCGCGGATACATGAGAAACGTCAGGCAGGCGGCCGTGCCGCAGGTGCAGCTGGTCACCTTCAAGGTGGGCGGCGAGGAGTTCGGGCTGGACGTGTTCTCCGTGCACGAGATCCTCCGCTACCAGGGGGTCACCCCCGTGCCACGCGCCCCCGCCTTCGTGGAGGGCGTGCTGGACGTGCGCGGCGCCGTGGTCCCCGTGGTGGACCTGCGGCGGCGGTTCGAGGTCAGGGAGTTCGCGTACGACGACGACACGCGCATCATCCTGGTCGAGTTCGGCGGCGAGCGGCTGGGCCTGGTGGTGGACAGCGTTACGGAGGTGCTGCGCGCGCCGGAAACGGCCATCACCCCCCCGCCGGCGTACATCCGCGGGCTGGCGGCGGAGTTCGTGCGCGGCATCGTGCGGCTGGAGCAGCGGCTGGTGATCCTGCTGGACCTGGAGCGCATCCTCAGCAGCGAAGAGCGCATCGCGCTGGAGGGGGCGGACCTGGTGCCCGCGGCGGAAGAGGGAGCGGCGGAAGGGGCATGACCGCGCAGGATCTGCTGCAGGCGCTGGAAGAGCGCTTCGGGGCCATCGACGTCCGCCTGGAGAACGCCGCCGCGGGAGACCGCGAGGCGCTGCGCCAGGAGATCGTGGGCCTGTTCCGCGAGACGGAGAGCGCCATCGACGGGCTCACCGCCTTCAAGGAGCGCATCCGCGCGCTGGTGGACCGCTACAAGGCGCTGCCCGCGCCCGCGCCCGCCCAGCAGCAGACGATCCTCGCCGACCACATCGGCAGCAGCACCTACGTGGAGCGGGGGTGGAGCGCCATCGCGGCGGGGGACCCGAAGCGCGCGGTCAAGGAGCTGGAGCGCGCGCTGGAGCTGGCGCCCAACGACCCGCACGCCGAAAGCCTGCTGGGGTGGGCGCAGATGCTGCGCGAGCAGTACGACGACGCGCTGATGACGTACTACAAGGTGCTGATGAAGGACCCCAACAACCCGCTGGCCCGGGTCAACCTGGGGTACATCTGTCTCAAGAAGGGGATCTTCGGCGAGGCCATCGAGCACCTGTCGCGCGCCATCCGCCAGGAGAGCGACCGCAAGGCGCAGCTGTACGCGCACCTGTACATGGGCCTGCTGTACCTGGAGCGCGAGATGTACGACGACGCGCGCTCCTTCTTCCGGCGCACGCTGGAGCTGGGCCCCAACATGCTGGAGGCGTGGTGGGAGACGGGGCGCGCGTACTACCTGGAAGGCCGCGTGGACGAGGCGGCCGAGGCGTGGCGCACCGGGCACCAGGCCAACCGCTTCAACCTGTGGGGCGAACGGTGCGGCAAGGCGCTGGCGCAGCTTGAGGCGGGGGAGCCGGTCTCCGTCGGCGCCTGAGAGCGTGTTGCTGAACCTCAGAAAGCGCCCCGGTCATCCCGAGGGAGCGCCCGCGCGGAACTCGAAGCTACTCAACCGCCTGGGCGCGACCGAAGGACCTCCTTTCCAGGCCGAGGGGCCGGCCCGGCGGCGTGAAACCAGTCCCTCCGTTGTGCCGGCCGGGTCCTTCGGCCGGCGCCACAGTATTTCGTGGGAACAGGTTACGCGCGGCGCCCCCCCTCAGGATGGCTGTTTCGGGTGAAAGGTTCAGCAACACCCTCTGACGGCGGTGGAGGGCAGGGTTCGCATACGCGGAGGCAACGAGGACAATCCTTCCGTTGCCTCCGCTTCTTTTTTGTGAGACCTTTCATCCATGATCCGCGGCCTGCTCCTCCCTCTCCTCGCGCTCTTTCCGTCCCTCGCGCCGCTCGGGGCGCAGCCGCCGGCCGCGGACACGCTCGTGGCCGGCTCCGTGCGCGTGATCCACGCGCCGCGCCAGCTCCCGCTCGCGCGCGACGTCCTCGCCTCGGCCATGCGCCCGGTGCCGCTTCCGGGCTTCGGCCGCGGCGCCGTCCCCGAATCCACCACCATCATCCTGGCCCCCACGCCGCGCGACTTTGCCGCGGCCACGGGCGGCGGCGCGCCGGAGTGGGCGGGCGGCATCGCCATTCCCTCCGAGCGCGTCATCATCCTGCCGACGTATCCCATCCCCGGCGTGCGCCCGTTCGACGCCGCCGTGACGCTGCGGCACGAGATCGCGCACCTGGTGGTCGCGGAGCGGCTCCCGGCGCCCATCCCGCGCTGGTTCACGGAAGGATACGCGGAGGTGGCGGCCGGCGGCTGGGACGTGGCGAGCGGGTGGACGCTGCGCGTGGCCTTCATGCTGGGCCGCGCGCCGCGGCTGGACTCGCTGGAGCTGGAGTGGCCGCGCTCCGCCGGACGGGCGCGGCTGGCGTACCTGCTGTCCGCGACGATGGTGGATCACCTGCGCCGCCGCACGGGGGAGGAGGGATTCGCGCTGCTGCTGCAGAACTGGCGGCGCGAGGGCACGCTGGACCGCGCCGTCCGCGTGACGTGGGGGATGACGATGGGGCAGCTGGAGAACGAGTGGCGCAAGGACGTGCGGCGCCGCTACGGCTGGCTTTCCATCGCCGCCAACGTGGGGCTGATCTGGTTCGCGGCGATGATCCTCGGTCTCGTCGCCCTGATCCCGCGCCGCCGCCGCAACCGCGAGCGGATGGCCGCCATGGAGCGCGAGAACCTCATGCTCCCCCCGCCGCGCGACGACGGCCTGGACCTGGACTACCCCCTCGCCGGCCAACCCGATCCGGAAGGGCGGGAGTGATCCCCGCCCTTCAGATCATCGTGTGAGATCGATTCCTCCAATCTCCTCTGCGCCAGGGAGGAAAAATCCATCGCGGAGTGCGCGGAGTGGAAAGAGAGTCCGCGGAGGAGAAGACGTCCTTCTCCGCGAACTCCTTTCCGTTCTCTGCGTACTCGGCGTTGAATCGCCGCGCCTGGAGTGCACGGCGCACGGGAGGAACGGTATGCGACCTCTCGTATTCCGGCCGTGACGGGCGGAGGATTGCGGATGTGACGAATCGGGCGGGTGGGGCGCGCGTGCCTCACCCGGCCTGATTTTTTGTGCCCTGAATGTCCCGGCCCTCACGCACCCCGATCCCGCCTCAATACGTACTACGTTGTGCTACTGTCTGTTACACCGCTCCGGGTTTTCGGCCCGAGGGTTGCGGGCGACAGCCTGCTCGCGGTACGGCTCGGCCAGGCGCGGGTGCCCGGCGAGCCCGTGGTTCAGTTTCCCCAGAGGACGATGAGCGCCAGCTTTCGTACGGTACTCGCGGTTCTGATGATCGGCGGCGCGCTGGTGGCGGGCCCCCCCCG
>DATABT010000608.1:0-2889 GCA_036259455.1 Longimicrobium sp.
ACCCGCGAGCGCGCCGGCTTCGAAGTGCGCGACGTGCACTACTCGCACTACGGGCGCATGTGCCCGATCGAGACGCCCGAAGGGCCCAACATCGGCCTGATCAACTCGCTGACGACGTACGCCCGCATCAACGACCTGGGCTTCATCGAGACGCCGTACCGCAAGGTGGTGCGCGCGCTCGTCCGCTACCCGGCGCAGGCGAAGCTGGAGGAGGCGGTGCGCCTGGTGCTGGGCGACCGGGCCAAGGTGTTCGCCAAGAAGGGCGAGGCCATCGACGCGGCCCGCGGGCGCGAGATCTTCCGCGCCATGATCGTGGGCGCGGAGCTGGCGGAGGACGTGGCGGACTGGAGCGCGCTCTTCCCGCGCATGCTGGCCGGGGAGATCGGCCAGACGGAGTGGGAGGCCGCCCTGGCCTCGCTGCCGGTGCTGGCCCGCCGCGGCGAGCGCATCACCGAGGAGCTGGCGGACCGCCTCACGGCCCAGCCGGTGAACCTGGTCCGCGTCGTCAGCCGGCGCGCGGGCGCCGCGGCGCGCGGCGTGGCCCCCGAGGCCATCCGCAACCCGATGTCGCTGCCGGTGCGCGTCTTTCAGCCGGCCTCGGCCGCCGTGCTGGCCGTGCCCGGGACGGTGCTGACGGCGGAGGTGGCGGAGTCACTCTTCACCCGCCAGTCCGAGGGGCTGGAGGTGCAGGAGTGGGGCGACACGCCCGACGAGGTGGCGCTTGACTACACCAGCGGCGTCCCCGCGCTGCCCCCCGAGGGCGAGGTGGGCCGCGCCCTCCTGGGCACCACGGGGAAGACGACGCACGTGACGCCGGTGGTGACGCGCATCACGGCGTGGCTGTCGGCCAACGAGGAAGAGGCCGCCCGAATCGCGCAGGCCAACGCGCCGCTGACGCCGGGCTTCACCTTCCAGAACGAGTTCGTTCTCTGCCGCGAGCGGGGCGACTTCCCGCTGCTGCGGCCGGAGGAGATCGACTACATGGACGTGGCGCCGGACCAGCTGGTCTCGGTGGCCGCGGCGCTGATCCCCTTCCTGGAGCACGACGACGCGAACCGCGCGCTGATGGGCTCCAACATGCAGCGCCAGGCGGTACCGCTCCTCTTCCCCGACGCGCCGCTCGTGGGCACGGGGCTGGAGAGCGTGATCGCCCGGGACTCCGGCGCGGTGGTGGTGGCGCGCCGCGGCGGCATCGTGCAGGAGGTGACGGCGGACCACATCCTGGTGGACGCGGGGATGGAGGGCGCGGGCTCGTCCGACGAGCCGCTGCGCCGCCTGGCCCAGTTCGATCGCTACCGGATGAAGAAGTACTGGCGCACCAACCAGGACACGGCGCTCAACCAGCGTCCCCTCGTCCGCAAGGGGCAGATCGTACGGAAGGGCGACGTGCTGGCCGACGGCCCCTCCACCGAGGGCGGCGAGCTGGCGCTGGGGCGCAACCTGCTGGTGGCGTTCATGCCCTGGTACGGCCACAACTTCGAGGACGCCATCGTGCTCTCGGAGCGCCTGGTGAAGGACGACGTGTACACGTCCATCCACATCCAGGAGCTGGAGCTGCAGGTTCGCGACACCAAGCGCGGCATGGAGGAGATCACGCGAGAGATCCCCAACGTGGCCGAGGAGTCGCTGGTGGACCTGGACGAGCGCGGCGTGGTGCGCATCGGCGCGCGCGTAAAGGCGGGCGACATCCTGGTCGGCAAGATCACGCCCAAGGGCGAGACGGAGCTGTCACCGGAAGAGAAGCTGCTCACGGCCATCTTCGGCGAGAAGGCCAAGGACGTGAAGGACTCGTCGCTCAAGGTGCCGCCCGGCGTGGAGGGCACGGTGATCGACGTGAAGATCTTCAGCCGCCGCATCGACGACCCCATCCTGGAAAAGGAGCGGGGGCAGAAGATCGGTGAGCTGCGTGCCTTCGAGCGCTCGGAGATCCAGCGCATCGGCGAGGCGCGCGACGAAGAGATCCGTGAGCTCATCCGCGGCAGGGAGGTGGCGCTGTTCCTGAAGAAGGGGACGGTGGAGCCCTTCTTCAACGAGGGGACGCAGCTCACGGACGAGGTGGTGGCGGCGCTGGACTTCAACGACATCGACCTGACGACGCTGAAGGTCACCGACCGCCCCACGAACGAGCTGCTGCGCCGCCTGATCGACGAGAGCAAGCGCCGCATCGAGCGGGTGCGCCAGCGGACGGAAAGCCAGATCGACAAGATCTTCCAGCCGGACGAGCTGCCCCCGGGCGTGGTGCAGCTGGTGAAGGTGTACCTGGCCGAGAAGCGCAAGATCTCGGTGGGCGACAAGATGGCCGGCCGCCACGGCAACAAGGGCATCATCGCCCGCATCGTGCCGGAGGAGGACATGCCGTTCCTGCCGGACGGCACGCCGGTGGACGTGTGCCTGAACCCGCTGGGCGTGCCCAGCCGCATGAACGTGGGGCAGATCCTGGAGACCCACCTGGGGTGGGCCGCCCGGGTGCTGGGCTTCGAGGCCAAGACCCCAGTGTTCCAGGGCGCGTCGGAGGACGAGATCGGCATCCTCCTGCGCTACGCGGGGATCCAGTGGGCGGCGAACTCCCTCCGCGTCACGGGTCGGCCGCCGTCGTTCGACCTGACCGAGATCCGGGCGGCCATCGAGGCCGCGCGCTTCGTGCCGGTGGACGGCGAGCCCCTGCCGGCCCGGGGCATCGGCCGCTCCATCGACCGGGTGTCCACCTCGCCGAACACCACGGCGGAGGTGATGGACAAGTTCCGCGAGCTGCGGGAGTACCTCGTCGCCGCGGCGGAGGAGCTGACCGCCCGGAAGGAGGAGGGCACGCTGGCGGAGGAGTTCCCCGCCGCCGCGGCGCTCAAGAAGGCCAAGGGCGGCGCCGGGCTCGGGCTGGCGATGGACGAGCAC
>DATABT010000609.1:0-17717 GCA_036259455.1 Longimicrobium sp.
TCGCCGGCGGCAGGCTCTCGACGCGCGGCCACGGCAGCGAGCAGGGCGAGGGCACCGAGCGTGGCGGCAGACAGGAGAAGTGTGCGCATGGCCATGGGGGTCGTGGGTCTCGCCTGCAGAGGTAACCAGCCGGCACCATGCGGCCCGCCGGTTGATCCGCGCCACGGGCCGGGGACCAGCGGCGGGTGGCGATGCCGAGCGGCGACGGTGAAGGGCCGAGCGGCGACGGTGAAGGGCCGAGCGGCGAAACGGGCCGCGCGGCGCGGAGCGGACCTCCACCACCCGCCCGCGCGCTGTCGAACGGCGCCACACGCAACGTGGTCCTCGGGAGGGCCGTCTCCGGGAGGCCGGGCGAGGGTGGTCGGGACAGGACGGGGTCGCCGGATCCGGGAGCGTCGGCTCGGCCCCCGGACCCGGCCCGCGACCGTCTACGGCCTGCGTCTTCCGCTGAAGGCGCGGTCGCCCTGGCTGAGCGTCACCCCTTCGGCGCGGCCGTTCTCCAGGGTGAAGACGAGGCGGAACTCCAGCGCCTCCTCCGGCCGGAATTCGTGGTTCCCCTGGTAGAGAAGACGCCTGGGGCGCTGGTTCCCGGGCTCGCTCATCAGCTGCCCGTCCTGGACGAACACCCGCAGCTCCTGCGTCCGCTCGCCGGCCTGCAGGACGTACGTGCCCTCGTACAGCGCCATCTGCTCCGGCGTCAGCGGCAGGTCGAGCGCCGCGTTCTCGGCCACCACGGCCGGGGGCGGCGCCGCGTCGCCCACCCTGCGCGCGCTCCGCTCCGTTCCGTCCATGTCCACCACCATCCCGGCCACCTGGCCGTCCGCGTTCCGGGTGAACCGCAGCCGCCAGGGCGTCCGCTTGAGAAAGAAGGTGGAGTCCGATTCGGGGTACATGCGAAAGCGCACGTTCCGCGGCATCTGCACCGTCAGATGGCCCTCGTCCTCCAGCCGCACGAAGAGCGAACGTCCGGGCGCCACCTCGTAGGCGCCGGCATAGCGCCGCAGGAGGTCGGGCGAAACCGCCACCTCCGCGCGGGCGGGGCCGGCGCCGCGCAGAAGGAGGTCCAGGCCAAGGTCGTCGTCGAACTCGGCGGTGTTGGTCAGCAGCACCACGCCCACGCCCCGCTCGGGGTCGAAGGCGATCTGCGTCTCGTACCCGGCGGTGGCGCCGCCGTGCAGGATGACCGTGCGATCGCCGGCCTTCCGAACGAGCCAGTTCAGCCCGATCCCGCCGTTCTCCCCCGTGCTCGCCCGCACCTGGTAAGCGTCGCGCATTACGCGCTCCAGCCGCGACGCGGGGGGGCCGGTGTTGGCCGCCAGAAAGCGCAGCAGGTCCTCGGCGTTGGAGCGCAGCGCCCCCATCCCCGGGAGCCCGGGCCAGCCCCGGTAGGGCGCCACCCGGCCCTCCTCATCGTGCCCCTGCGTGTTCCACTCCGCCATCTCCCCGGCGACCACCGTGCTGGTCATGTGCATCCCCAGCGGCTCCAGCACGCGCTCGCGCACCACCTGGTCCCAGGTGCCGCCGGCCCTGCGCGCCAGCGCCTCGCCCAGCAGCGCCACCGCCATGTTGGAGTACTCGAACTCCGAGCCGATGTCGCGGCGAAGCTCGTGCTGCGCCAGGAAGGCGTACAGGTCCTCCATGGTGTACGGAGGATAGGGAGTGGACGGGTCCTGCGGCAGGTTCCCCGGCATGCGCGGGAGTGACGAGCGGTGCGTGGCCAGGTCCTGCAGGGTGATCTCGCGCCCGTTGCGCGACGGCACCCTCACCCCCTCCGGCAGGTAGCGGGCGACCGGGTCCGAGAGCGAGACCTCGCCACGCTCCACCATGTCGGCGAGCAGGATGCCCGTGAACACCTTGGTGATGGAGCCGATCTCGAAGACCGAGCGGGGACCCGGGGGGCGCGCGTTCGCCCCGCTGCCGCCCCAGGAAAGGATGCGCGTGGAGCCGTCCGCCTCCAGCATCCCGAGCACGATGCCCGGCGTCTCCCGGTCCTCCACCAGGTAGCGCAGCATGGTCCGGACGTCGTCGTCCGGCGGAAAGTGCTGCGCCGGGGCGGCGGCCGGCGCCAGCAGCGCAAGGGCGAGCGCGATGCGGCCGGGCAGCCGCGTCGTGATGAATCTCATGGTTTCCTGCTCGTGGGGGGATCAGCGGAGTGCGAGGCGGGCGGGAAACAGGTGCTTCCCGTGGCTGCGGTGCCTACGCCGATCGCCGGCCGCGGGTTTCACCCCTGTGACGAGGAGAGGACGCGGCGCCGGCACATCGCCCCGCGTCCTCTCGCTTCCTCCGTTGCCCTGCGCGCGATGCGTTTTCGAGCGGGTCACGCCAGCGCCGGCTCGGGCTCCGGCACCTCGTCCTCCACGCAGGTGCGGTCGCGGCCGGTGCGCTTGGCGCGGTACATGGCGGCGTCGGCGGCGGCGTAGATGGCCTGGCCGCCCTCGTCGCCCACGGGCACGCCCGAGGCCACGCCGCACGAGATGGTGATGCGCACCTCCGCGCCGTCCGCCGCGTGCACCACGGTGCTGCGCACCGCGCGCCGCACCCGCTCGGCGATGGCGCGGGCCTCGTCGGGATGCGTGCCCGGCAGCAGCAGCGCGAACTCCTCGCCGCCCATGCGCGCGGCCGTGCCCTGCAGCGCGGCCGCCGTGTCGCCGCCGCGGACCACGCAGGTGATGGCGCGCGAAACGGCCAGCAGCACCTCGTCGCCCACGGGGTGCCCGTAGCCGTCGTTGACGCGCTTGAAGCGGTCCAGGTCCATGGCGATGATGGAAAGCGGCTCGCCGCTGCGCTGTGCCCGCGCCTGCTCCTCGAGCAGCCGCGCGCGGAAGTAGCGCGCGTTGCGCAGGCCGGTTCCGGGGTCGCTCACCGCCAGCTCGTCCAGCGAGCGGTTGGCGCGCACCAGGCAGTCCTCGTGTCGCCCCAGCACGGCGCCGAACAGGGCGAACGAGACGGCCGAGCCCAGCAGCATGTACAGGTACAGCGGCGCGTGCGCGGCCAGCTCCGCGCCCGCGCCGTACCCGCCCAGCACCCGCAGGACCAGCCATCCCAGCGGCGCGCCGAACGCCAGCAGCACGCCCTCCAGGGCGCGAGCCACCGCGCGCGGAAGCGAGGCGCCGAGGACCGGTTCGCCGCAGCCCAGGCAGGTTCCATCCCGCTCCGCGCCGTGCGCGCAGCGGGCCGTGATTCGGCGGCGACGGGCGACGTCCATCATCCTCTCCTTCACTCTTCCCGTTTTCGGCGACAACCCGCCCGACGAAATCTCGTCCCCGGCCAGGCGTTCGCGTGTCGGGAAACCGTTCGCGTCTCGCGTCAGCCGGATTCCGGCCCGGAACGTGGGGGAGGGGAGTCATGCCGAAACGGGCCCGGCGGGATGGGGTCGAGACGGGCCTGACAGCGGCGGGCGCATTTTTCCATATGGCGCCGGCACGCGGAGGCGTAGGTTGATGAGGAAGGGCCCCGCGCATCCGCGGAGCCGTCGACCGAACGCCAGGTGAACCCGGGGGTGCAGCGTGCAACCGAATTCCATCCGCTCCGTGCTGGCCGCCACGTACCTCACGCCGGCCAGCGACGACGTGCTCGGCGGCGCGGCGCGCCTGGCGCGGGCCACGGACGCGCGCCTGCACGTGATCCACGCCTTTGACCTGGAGCTTTCCGCCTACCCGGGCGTGGAGGGCGGTGCGCCGACCTTCCAGGGGCGCATGGCGCAGGCGGAGGAGCGCCTGTCCGCGCAGCTGGGGCAGACGGTTCCCGGCGGGATGGAGGCCGCCAGCCGCGAGATCGTCATCTACACCGCGCACCGCGCCATCCTGGAGCGGGCCGCGCAGGTGCGGGCGGACGTGATCGTGCTCGGCGCGCACCGGCACCGCGGCGCGGGGCTGCTGGGGACCACCGCGGACCGGGTGATCCGCGCCGCCACCTGCCCGTGCCTGGTCGTTCGCCGTCCGCTGGGCCTTCCGCTGCGGCGCGTCCTGGTGCCGGTGGACCTGTCCGCGCCCGCGCGCGGCGCGCTGGCGGAGGCGCTGCGCTGGAGCGAGGCTCTGGGCGCCGCGGACCCGGACCTGCCGCTCGCGCGCGTGGAGGTGGAGGTGGTGCACGTGATGCCGCGCGCGCTGGAAGGCGCGGAGCTGGCCTCCGTCCACGCCACGGTGGAGTCGCGGCTGGCCGCGCAGGTGGAGGCGGCGCTGGAAGGCCACGGCTCCTCCATCCCCGTGCGCGACGAGCTGCTGTGGGGGGACGACGCGGCGGCGGAGATCGGCCGGTATGCGGAGCGGCGGGATGCGGGGCTGATCGTGATGGCGACGCACGGGCACGGCGCCGTGAAGCGCGCGCTGGTGGGCAGCGTGGCGTCCGCCGTCGCACGCACCGCGCCCTGCTCCGTGCTCCTGGTACCGCCCGCGCTGTGGAGCGGGGCGGACGCCGGGCCGGCGGGCGACTCCGCGGCCGCGTTGGCGTGAGTGCGGGTACGCCTCTTGAACGATTCTTACACAGGATCCGCCGCGGCCGGCGCTCCGCGCGATGGGTGCCAGCGGACCCGCTCCGCGCGTGGTCGCTAGGGACCGCGGTACGGCTCGGCCTTCTCCGGCTCGCCCCGCTCGGTGTACAGCCGTACCAGGTGGGCGCGGGCTTCCGCGGCCAGGTAGCTGTCGTCCCCGCGCGCCCGGCGAAGCTCGGCCAGGCCTTGCAGCAGGAGCGGCTCGGCGCGCGCGTGGCGGCCCAGGGCCAGGTACGCCGCCCCCAGGTCCCGGCGGGCGGCCGCCAGCATCCAGTGCTCCGCCGGGAGCTGCCGCTCCAGCACCCGCATCCGCTCCGTGATGAGCGGAACGGCGTCGCCCGCCCGGCCCAGGGCCGTGAGGGTGCGGCCCAGGCTGACGGCCGCCAGCGCCGGGTAGACGTGGTCGGGGCCCAGCTCCGCCTCCAGCGAGGCGCGGGCCTCGCGCAGCAGCCGCTCGGCCGTGGCGTAGTCGCCGGCCTCGTGCCGGTTCAGCGCCAGGTTGCGCAGGAGCATGGCCGTGTTGGCGCTCCGCCGGCCGAACACCGCCTCGTGTACCCGCAGCGACTCGCGGTACAGCGACTCGGCGCGCGCGTAGTCGCGCCGGTCGTCAAACAGCGTCGCCAGGTTCTGCAGGAACAGCCCGGTCTCCGGGTGCACCTCTCCGTACGCCACGCGCGCCAGGGAAACGGCCTCGCGGTAGAGCGGCTCCGCCTCGTCCAGCCGGCCCAGGTAGTGCAGCGTGGAGGCCAGGTTGTTCAGGCGCGAGGCCAGGGCGGGGGAGTGCACCTCGGGCTGTGCCCGCAGAATGCCGATGGAGGCGCGCAGCAGGCGCTCCGCCTCGCCGTAGTCGCCCAGGTCGTAGTGGTGGATGGCGAAGTTGTTCAGCACCATGCCGTGCAGCGGCGTTCCCTCGCCGCCCAGCCGCCGCACCCCGTCCAGCGCGGCGCGGTGGAACGACTCCGCCTCGTCGTGGCGCGACAGGTACCCCAGCACCACCCCCCGCTCGCTGGTGCTGGCGACGGAGAGCGAGTCCGGCCGCCAGTCGTGGGTGCGATACAGCGCCAGCACCCGGTCCAGGGCGGAATCGGCGGCGGCGTAGGCGCCGGTGGCCTTGTGCAGCGCCGCGGCCAGCGCCAGCGTGGCGGCGCGGTCCCGGGCCGTCTCCGCGCCCCCCCGCTGCAGGGCCAGCGCGGCCTTCAGCAGCGTGTCCGCCTGCTCGTACAGGCCCAGGTTGGTGTACACGCGGCCCAGCGTGCCCAGCATCTGGGCGCGCAGGCGCGGCTCTCCCGCGAGCTCGCGGTGCACCCGCTGCGCGGCGCGGTCCAGCAGGTGCCGCACGCGAAGGGTGTCCGCTCCCGGCGGGCGGCCGGCCACCGGGTCCGAAGCGTTGAAGAGGCTCAGCAGAAAGCCCTGCATCTGCTCGGCCCGGGCGCGCTCCGCGCGGGCGGCGTCCCGCTCCCGCTGCGCCCGCTCGGCCTGCCACAGCGCGGCGCCCAGCCCCCCCGCGAGCGAGCCCAGCACCAGCACGAACGCGACCACCGCGGCGCGGTGGCGCCGGACGAACTTGGCGGCGCGGTACCCGAAGGTGTCCCTGCGCGCCACCACCGGCAGGCCGCGCCGGTGCCGGCGCAGGTCCTCCACCAGCTGCTCCACGGAGCCGTACCTGCGCTCGGGCCGGGGCGAGAGCGCCTTGAGCAGGATGGTGTCCAGGTCGCCGCGCAGCCGGCGCCGCAGCCGCTCGGGGGTGGTGCCGCGGGCGGCCGCGACCCTGGCCGGCTCGTCCCCCGCTTCCCCCTGGCCCCCGTTCTCCCGGAGCGCGGTCCGGGAGGGAGGTTCCGGCCCGGCGTCCGCGCCGTCGTCGTCGCGGCTGGCGGGGCGCCGCCCGGTCAGCAGCTCGTGCAGCACCACGCCCAGGCCGTACACGTCGGTGGCGGTGGTCGCCGCCTCTCCGGCGACCTGCTCCGGCGCGGCGTACTCCGGGGTCAGCACCCGCACGCCCGTGCGCGTCCGCGGGGCCGCGCCGAACGGGTCCTCGTCCAGGAGCTTGGCGATCCCGAAGTCCAGCAGCCGGGGCTCGCCCTGCTCCGTGACCAGGATGTTGGAGGGCTTGAGGTCGCGGTGGATGACCAGGTTGCGGTGGGCGTGCTGTACGGCTTCGCACACGCGCTCGAACAGGCGCAGGCGGGCGTCGATCCCCAGCCTGCGCGCGTCGCACCAGGCGGTGACCGGCTCGCCCTCCACGTACTCCATCGCGAGGTAGGGGCGCCCGTCCTCGTCGGCGCCGCCCTCGTACAGCCGGGCGATGTGGGGGTGCTCCAGCGAGGCAAGGATCCGGCGCTCCCGCCGGAACCGGTCCAGCACCTCGTCCGTGTCCATCCCCCGCTTGACCAGCTTGAGGGCGACCTGGCGGTCGAAGTTTCCGTCCGCGCGCCCGGCCAGGTACACCGCGCCCATCCCCCCGCGTCCGATCTCGCGGACGATCCGGTACGGTCCCACCATCCGCCCGGCGGGGAGCGCGTCGCCGTCCCCGCCCCCGCGCAGTTCGTCGATCAGCGGCGAGGCGAACGCCGCCGCCGAGTCGCCCAGGTCGCGCTCCGCCTCCGCGGCGCTGCGAAGGAGCGCGTCCACCTCGGCGCGGAGCGCGGGGTCTCCCCCGCAGGCTTCGTCCAGAAAGCGCGCGCGCTCGTCCGGCGGCCGCTCCAGCGCCGCCGCGAACACGGCGTCGATCCGCTGCCACCGTTCGGCGGAGAGACCCTTCATGGCGCTGCGGTGTGGAAAGGGGGTGGGATGCTACGGGGCGCTGAGGGAGCGGTGCAGCCACGCCCGGGCGCGCGCCCAGTCGCGCTTGACGGTGGGAACGGAGAGTCCGGTGGCCGCCGCGATCTCGTCGAAGGTCAGCCCTCCGAAGAAGCGGAGCTCCACCACCTGGCCCAGCCGCGGGTCGAACCCCCAGAGCCGGCCCAGCGCCTCGTCCAGCGCCAGGAGCTCGACGGCGCGCTCCCCCGCCGCGCCCTGCACCGTGTCGGGCCGCGCCTGCCCCGCGCCTGCCCCCCGCTTCTGCGCGGCGCGGCGGCGCGCGTAGTCCACCAGGATGCAGCGCATGGCGCGCGACGCCAGCGCCAGAAAGTGGGAGCGGTCCGTGAGCGCCGCCCGCCCCGGGCCGGCCAGGCGGACGTAGGCCTCGTGCACCAGGCCCGTGGTGTTCAGCGTCTCTCCCGGGCCGGCCCGCAGCAGGCGCCGGTGCGCGATCTCGCGCATCTCCCCGTACACGCGCGCGAAGAGGTCGTCGAACGCGCCGCGGTCGCCTGCGCGGAGCCGTTCCAGGAGCAGCGTGGTCCGGTCCTCGGGGATCATCCGGCGCCTGGGGTGCGGGGGCGGGGCGGCCGGTCGTGCGCCCTCCGTTCCGCCCAAGATGGTCCGCCCCCGGGGCCCGGTCAAGCGACGCCGGACCCTCCGCGCCTGTCCGATGATCCGTTCCGCGCCCGGAATGCGATAGGGATATACGAGGCTCCGTCGCCCGTGCGGCGCGGGCCTGCAGGACCGTCATCGCGGCGCGGAGGCGCGCCGCCACCATCGCCACGTGCGTTCCGGTCCGGGGGCGGCCCGGGCCTGGCGCGGCAGCGGAAACGGAGGGATCGATGATGAAGTGCGCGCGGTTCGTGGCCTGCCTGCTGGGGGTGCTGCTCTGCCCCGCGGCGGGAATGGGCCAGGACTACTCGGGGAGCTACGTGTTCCGGAGCCCCCAGGGGCCGGTGGAGCTGACCCTGCGGCATTCCGGCGCCCAGGTCACGGGGGTGATGAACGGCGCCAACGGCATGACCGGGCAGATCCGGAGCACCGTCCAGGACGGACGCGCCGTCGGCACCATCGACCTGGGCGAAGCGACGGGGTGGATCGCGATGGGGTTCAACGGCGGCACCCTGGTCGCGCTGATCGCGGACTTCAACCCCGCCACCGGCGAGCCCAACCTGGACGAGGGGTGGCGGCTGGACTTCACCCGGACGGAAGGAGCGACCGTGGACGGACGAGGAGGGGCGGCGGCCCCGGGGGCATCCGGCGCCCCGATGGCGTCGGGAAGCTCGCCGCTGGTACAGCAGTGGGTGAGCCACCTGAGGGGAAAGAAGCTGACGTACATCGACAGCTATTCCTCCAGCGACGCCGGCGGGTACGGCGGCTACTCCAGCCGCTGGGAGGCGTACGTGTGCAGCGACGGGACCTTTCATTACCGCGGGAGCAGCAGCCTGACCGTGGACGCGGGGGCGTACGGCGCCGCCGGCGGAGGCGACTCGTTCAGCGGCACGTGGCGCGTGATCGAGCACGGCGGCCAGCCGGTGCTGCACTACCGGCGTCAGGACGGCGGGGAGGAGTGGGCCCGGCTGAGCATGCGCGGCGGCGCCACGTACCTGGACGACATGCGCGTGTACGTGACGGCCGACAACAACGTCTGCCGCTGAGCCCGGCGGCCGGGCCCGCCGCGGCCTGCCGGTGGGTCCGGCGAGCTCCCCGCGGATCGGGGGGAGCGTCGGGCGGCATACGACGCTGGCCGCGATGGCGGTTCAGGCGGTGCGGCGGATGGCGTTTACCAGCTCGTCCTTGCTCATCCCGCTGCGGCCGGGGATGTCGAGCCTGGCGGCGCGCTTCAGCAGATCGGCCTTGGTGGCCTCGCGCAGGTCCGCGGTCTTCGCCGACCCCCCCGCGCTCTTGCCGCGCGCCGGCTTCTTCGCGCGGGTGGACTTCGGGCGCGCGGGCTTGCTGGCGGACGAGCGCGACGGCTTGCTCTTCGAGGTGCCGGGCGCCCTGCCGGCCGTCCCGCGCGACGACTTCGGCGCCGGCTTGCGGGCCGCCGCCGGGCGCGTGCCCGCCCTATCCTCGTCCTCCGTCTGGCCCTGCAGG
Source organism: Longimicrobium sp. (assembly GCA_036259455.1). Classification (GTDB taxonomy): domain Bacteria; phylum Gemmatimonadota; class Gemmatimonadetes; order Longimicrobiales; family Longimicrobiaceae; genus Longimicrobium. Next base: position 9,383 of record DATABT010000609.1, read on the forward strand.
CGGCGCTTGAGGACCTCCATCAGGTCGATGACGTCGGACGGGCGATCCTCGTCGTCCGCGTCCCGGATCCGCACCACGTCGTCGCCCGCTTTGAGCTTGCGCTTCACCAGCCTGTGCAGGCGCTCGGCGGAGCGGTCCTCCAGCTCGCTCATCGCCATCCGCTGCTCGGCCAGCTTGCCGATCTCTCGGTCGATGCGCCTGACCTCCGTGTCCGGCGCCTTCCGCGGCGCGGGAAGGCCCACGTCCTCCGGGCTGCGGAGCTCGTCCGCGAAGCGCAGCGTCTCCGCGCGCAGAATGCCGTTCTCGGCCAGGATGGCGACCAGGTACTCCCTGGTCCGCATCACGAACGTCGCGATGCCCGCGCGGTCCGTCTCCTCCATCACCCTGGCCAGCAGCCGGTACGCCTTGTTGGACTGCCCGGCGGGGGTAAGGTAGTACGCGCGCTCGAAGTACATGGGGTCGATCTCCGACGCTTTTACGAAGCGGCGCAGGTCGATGTCGCGGGTGCGCTCGGGGGCCAGCCGCTCCAGCTCCTCGTCGTCCACGATGACGAACCTGTCCTTTTCGATCTCGTAGCCGCGCACGATCTCGTCCGCGTCCAGCTCGCGGTCGTCCCTGCTGGTGAAGTAGCGGCGGTTCAGAGGCTGTCCGCTGGGGCCCACCATTCGCAGCGACACGCCGCGCGACCGGTTGGCGGCGTACAGGGCCACGGGAATGCTCACCAGCCCGAAGGTGATGGTCCCCGACCAGAAGGAGCGGGCAACGGCCTCCTGCGCGGCGGTTTCTTCCCACTCAGGCACGCTTGCGCTCCTTTCCTCCGCCCGTGGCGGCCAGGCTGGCCTGCAGCACGTCGGCCAGGTCCACCTCGGTGTTCCGCTTCGGAGCCCGCGGGAACTTCACCACCTTGCCCGCCGCCCTGGCCTCCATCAGCTCCACCACGCGCTCGCGGTACTCGTCGCGGTACTGCGTGATGTCGAAGCGGTCCTCCATGGCGGCCACCAGCTGCCGGGCCATGGCGATCTCGCGGTCGTCCAGCGCGCGGCCCGTGGGCGCGGGGAGCGCGGACGCGGGCACCACCTCGCCCGCGTGGCGCAGGGTGATGAGCATCAGGTAGTCGCCCTCGGCGCGCAGGGCGCCCACGTACTCCTTGTTGCGCATGGTCCAGTGCGCCACGCCCTCCACGCCGCGCTTGTTCAGCGCGGCGGCCAGCGCGAAGTAGCGCGCGTCCTCCTCGTCCGGGCACAGGTAGTAGGGGCGGTCGTACCACTGGTGGGTGATCCGTTCGGGCGGCACGAAGCGGGTGATCCGGATCTCCCGCGACGGCTCCGGCTTGAGCTCCTCCAGCTCCTCCTCGTCCAGGATCACCAGCTCGCCCTCGTCCGTCTCGTACGCGCGGCGGATCTCCTCCTTCTCCACCACCCTGCCGGTGTCGGGATCCACCATGTGCTGCGTGACCGGCTCGTGCCGCTTTGCGTCCAGCAGCCGAAAGTGCACGGCGCGATCCCGCACGGCGGAGTACATCTTCACCGGCACCTGCACCGCGCCCACGTGGATGCTCGCCTTCCAGATGGCCCGCGCGCCCATCAGCCCTCCTCCTCCTGCGCGGCGCAGTCGTGGCAGAGCACCAGCCCCGTATCGCGGTCGATGACCACGCAGTGTTCGCAGCTGGCGCGGTCGCACGTGGCGCACCGGGACTGCGACTGCAGCACGTGCGGGTGCTCGCAGAGGTCGCAGATCTCGGTGCCGCCGGCCAGCCAGTACGGGAGCGCTTTTTTCGTCGCCATGACCGCGCGGACGGGCAAGTTGTCTGCCACTCGCGCGGGTTTACGGGAATGGCCTCGCACGGAGTCAACGGAGTGAACGGAGCCGGGGTTTGCCGGGGGCTGCCGAATCCGTGAAACGAAGGAGCCGCACACGGAGTCAGCGGAATCATCCGCGTTTCCCCGAGACCGGCGACGGATCGCCGGTTTCGCCTGGGCACTGCCCGGTCCACTCCGGTGACTCCAGCGAGCCCTCCCTGTTCAGCAGCGCGCGCCGGGATCGTCGCAGCAGCGGTTGCGGCACCCCGCGGTGAACGCGCCGATGACGAACAGCGCCGTCAGCAGCACGGCCAGCAGCATCATCCCGCCCAGCAAGGGCGCGCGCAGGCCGGCGAGGAAGAGCACCGCCAGCCCGGCCGCCGCGGCGGCGGAGCCCAGCGCCAGGTGGTCCAGCAGCGCGCAGCGGATGCGCCCGCAGCAGCGCCGCCGCCACCACGAGACCGCGCCCGCCAGCAGCACCGCGCCCGCCACGCCGGCGACCACGGCCATCGCGCGCGACGGAGACGCGCCCGCCAGCAGCAGGGCCAGCGCGAGGACCAGGCTCACCGCCCACCCCTCCACGCAGGGCCGTTCCACCGGCCGCTCGGCGGGCCTGTGCGCGGGGGGCGTGTAGGGGCGCCCGGAGCCGTCGGGGTTGGCGTGCACGGCGCCGGCGTCGCCGCCCAGCGCGTCGACCCGCAGCGACAGGCCGTGCAGGTAGCGCTGGAAGATGGGATACCACCGGTTGGCGGTGGGGATGGTGGTGGCGATGTGCTTCATGATGGAGAGGGTGCGGGTCTCCCGCTCCACGATCATCTCCGCGTGGCGGACGGGGATGGTGACCTGGAACGAGCCCGTCACCCGCCCCGTGAACCCGTTCACCTGGTGCACGGTGATGCGGAACTCCTGCCCGTACACCACGTCGTCGGGCAGCCGCACGCTCAGCAGCGCGGGAATGTTCAGCGTGCGCCCGCCGGGGAGCGGCAGCCACGTGCCGCCGGCGACGCCAAGGCGCACCGTGTGCGGGTCCACCACCTGGAACGCCGCCGGGCTGTGGCGAAAGACGGTCGCCATCCGCTGGATCTCCGCCGTGTCCACGTCGGAGAAGTAGAGCGTGACCTCGCTGTCGCGCGGCAGGTTGTGCCAGCGGAACAGGAGCTCGTCGGGCCCCACGCGCCGCTTGTTCGCCAGGTTGGCCAGCGCGCCCGCCGCCGCCAAGGCGAGCTTCGGCAGGGTGGACGGCTTGACCTCGAACGGGTGGAGCACGTGGTGCGAGTCCGGGCCGCCAGGGTTGTCGGAGTGGAGGAAGAGGAGGTTGCGCTGCGACAGATTGTCGCTGCTCCCCGGCGTCTCGCCCGGGGCGGTGGGATCGTCCTCGAAGTACACCTCCGCCACCATGCACTGGTGCGGGCTGCGGAAGAACGACTGGACCGGCTGGCAGGCGTCCGCCTCCCACGGGCCGTTGCCGCTCCCCAGCAGCGGAAAGCGGTCCGTGTCGGGATCGTTGATGTCCAGCCAGCAGCCGAAGAAGGCGGTGATCTCCTGCCCCGCGGTGGGGATGATGGTCTGCACGTCGTACCCCGCCTCCAGCGGCTGCGTCGTCATGGACGCGGCGCCGGGGAACCCCGTGCGCGTCTCCACGCGCGGGGCCAGGAAGAAGGGAATGCTGGCCACCTCGCCCCCCGCCCGGCCCAGCAGCGGCACCGTGCCGGCGCCGGGGCCGCTGTGCGCGTAGACCGTCGCCGTGTTGTACTCCAGCCCCGTGGCGGCCGTGGTGCACAGGCGGAAGAAGACCTTGACGTTCGTCGCGTGCGTGGTGGTGGCGCGGTAGCGCACCTTTGCCACGGCGTAGTTGTAGACGCGTTTCGCCCCGTCGAACGGCGCCAGGTCCACCGCCGCCGCGTCGCCCTCGTGCGGCAGGTCCAGGAAGGGATGGCTCTCGTCGTTGGGAAAGGTGCCCAGCCGGTCGATGAGGGCGCGCAGAAAGGTGCGCGGCGCCTCCGCCCCCGAGCCGTGGGTCACGCTGCCCAGCATCGTGTCGCCGGGGCGCACGCGGAAGGTGCGGATGTCGGTGCTCACCCAGTGCGGGTTCTGGCGGACGGGGTCCACGTCCACCATGTACGGGTTGGGCTTGTTGGCCAGCACCAGCGTCTCCGTGCACGACTGTCCCGCCAGCGCGACTGTCATCCGCACCGTGCGGCGGTCCGCAAAGCCGTCGAAGATGGCCGGGTTGCGGATCTCCACGGTGAACGGATAGGTGATGCGCTGCGCCACCTCTTCCCACTCCGGCGGATGCTCCAGCCACCGCGCGCCCGAGGGGACCAGGCGGATGTCGGCCGCCGGCACCGGCACGTCGTCGTCCGCCCAGCGCAGCTCCACCACGGGCGTGCCCGCCAGCTCGCCCGGCAGAAAGCCGTCGTACACGGCGTAGACGGCAAAGGGGAACACCGCGTCGGCGGGGGCGAAGGAGAGCACCTCCTCGCGCGAAAAGGTGTCGCGGTCCGTGAACAGCTGGCAGCCCACGTGCGCCATGCGGACGAAGCGGGCCACCTGGCAGGGGAGCCCGGCGTCGTTCACCATCCACAGCATGTAGTACCCCGGCGGCGTGACCGACGCGTCGCGCGGCAGCGTCACCCGCAGGTCGGCGGTGCCGGCCAGGTGCTCGAATGCCAGCGCCACGTACCGCTGGTCGAAGTCCCCCGCGTGCGTCACGGACCCGCAGCGGACCAGCGCCACCCCGCGAATGGACGCCGCCTGCGCCACCGAGCCCGCCGTGGCCGTGAAGGCCTGGTCCGCGTAGGTCAGCAGCGCGGGCGCGTTCGCCAGCACGGGCCGGCCCGGGTCCGCGAAGTACGCGGGGCGATAGATCTCGATGTTCAGCTGCCCCTTGGTGGCGGGGTTGCCGGCCGCCGCGTCGATGTTGGACCCCGATGTGAAGACGCTGCCGTCGGGAAGGAGGAGCGCCACGCTGTGGTAGTTGCGGGCCACGCGGGCCTCTTCCTCGATCGTCTGCCAGGTGCCGATGGTGTCTTCGATCTGCTCGCCCGGCCCCGGCGGGTTGTACGTCAGGGCGGTCCAGTCGATGTCGGGCGTGAACAGCTCCGGCGTCCGGACGGCCTGGTCGTCGTCCGAGCCGTTGATGCCGCCGGTGACCAGGATCTGCCCGGTGGGAAGGTACACGGGGCAGGCGAAGCGCCTGGACTTGCCCTCCGCGGAGCCCGTCCGGTTCCCCGCCCGCTTCCACGCGGGCACCGGCGCGCCCGCGGACAGGTCGAGATCCACGAAAAAGGCGTTCACCCCGTTCACGGCCATCACCCGTGTACGGTACTCGTCGCCCGGCAGCAGCGGCATGGGGAGCACGCCGTAATCCCACCCCTGCGCGTAGGGCGCCGCGGACAGGCCGGGGATGGCCGGGCCCACCAGGCCGCCGGTTTCCGGGTCGAAGAGCCGCGACTCGCCGAAGTGGTGCGTGGTGAGAAAGATCCATCCGCCGGTCACCAGGGTGATGCGCGGGTACCAGTTCCCGGGGTAGACGGAGTGGTCAAAGTGGACGGGATCGGGATACCAGGTCCACGCGTTGGCGCGGTAGTGGTAGCGCTCGGGAACGCTGTTCTCGTGGTACTCCATGCTCTTGCGGCTGGGGTGCCCGCCGAACGCCACCACGTCTCCCGAGGGGAGCGTGACGAGGGAGGGGTACCAGCGTCCGCCGCCCAGCCCGGGCCCCACCTCGAAGTTGAAGTCCGCCGCGCGGTCCCAGCTTTCGCGGCGGTGGTTGAACACCCAGCACGCGCGGTGGCCGCCGAAGTTGCCGTGGTCGTGCACGTGGCCGTGCGGCGCCATGTCGCCTTCCTCGCCGCCCCACGACTCCGTGCCGCCGCCGATCAGCAGCCGCCCGTCGCCCACGTACGCGTGGCCGCTGCAGAACACGTCCGTGGTGGGCGAGGCGATGCGCACCGCGTCCGTGCCCGCGTCCACGTCGTAGAGCGCGGCGCGGTCCACGTTCGCCGGGTCGGCGGGCATGTCGTCGGTGCCGCCCTGCGCGGGGTTGTGCTCCGAGCCGCCCAGCATGAGCACCGCGCCCCTGGGGCCGCGGGGAATGAGCGCCGCGTGGACGGAGAGGATCTGCGACTGGATGAGTGGATCGGCGGCGGATGGATGCCAGGGCATGGGGTCTCCGTGCGGAGGAAGCGAGGCCGCGGGACGGCGGGCCGCGGGGCGGTGGAGCGTGGGGCGGGACGAAAACAGCGGGACCGGTGCCGCACCACGCGTGCCGTTTTGCGCAATTTCCGGCGGATTCGCGTAACCCGCGTCCCCCCGCGCGCTTGCACTCGTCCATCCATCCACCCGCCGCCGTCCGGAGGATGGCGTGGGGCAGCCGTGCCCCGTACGAGCGCGTCGCCCGCGCCCCGGATTGCGGCGATTTCCACCGTCCGGACCGGGCTGCGCGCGTGACCGCCGGGGCCGGATCATGTCCCTCATGCAGCCCGAGTACGAATGGACGGTGACGGCGCGGCGAAAACGACCGGCGCCCTCACCCACCTGCGCGCCAGTCATCGTCTGACGGCGGAGGAACGTTCTTGACGGAGCGGCCACTCGCCGGATATTTTTGGGCCGACGCATCGCACCCGCCGTCCGGATCCCCCTCCGGAGCCTCGCAGGCCGTTCGTCCGCATCATCCATCACAGACACGCAAGCGCCCGAGCAACCGGCTCCGCCACCCCGCGGACCGCCCGCGCCTGCGCGTTCCAATCCCATCCCGATCCCCGGAGATCCCCATGCGCCCGTCCGTTGCCGCACTGCTGCTGCTGGCCCCCGCGTCCCTGCTGGCGCAGGCGCCGCAGCAAGCCGTGGCCGATCCCTTCGCCTCCATCCAGTGGCAGGATGGGCCCGCCACCGCCGCCGTGGGGTCCGAGTCGCGCTTTTCCGTTCCCGAGGGGTGCAGCTACACCGGCCAGGCCGGCGCGCGGCAGTTCATGATCGCCACACAGAACCCGCCCTCCGGCAACGAGCTGGGCGTGCTGGTGTGCGGCGTGAACGAGCAGGAGGGGGTGGGGAACCAGTGGTTCGTGGTCTTCAGCTTCGACGACAGCGGCTACGTCAAGGACGACGACGCGGGCGAGCTGGACGCCGACGCCATCCTGTCCTCCATGCGCGAGGGGAACGAGGTCGCCAACCGCGAACGCCAGAAGCAGGGGTGGGCGCCGCTGCAGATCACCGGCTGGGCCAAGGCGCCCTACTACGACCTGCAGACCAACAACCTCACCTGGGCGCTCAGCGCCATGTCGGAGGGCGAGGGCGTGGTGAACCACTCCGTGCGCCTGCTGGGCCGCGGCGGCGTGATGCACGCGGACCTGGTGGTGGAGCCGGCCGCGCTGAACGCCACCATCCCCGAGTTCGACCGCATCATCGGCACGCACGCCTTCGTGGCCGGCCGCAAGTACAGCGAGTGGCAGCCGGGCGACAGGGTGGCCGAGTACGGGCTTACGGCGCTGGTGGCCGGCGGGGCGGTGGCCGTGGCGGCCAAGAGCGGCATCCTGGGCAAGCTGTGGAAGCTGATCGCCGTGGCGGTGGTGGGCGCGCTGGCGTGGCTCAAGTCGCTGTTCTCCCGCAAGCCCGGGCACCCGCAGGGCGGCGGCCACGCGGGGTAAGGTGCCGCCGAGCTGGCATTTCGACTGGGGCACGTTCTGGCTGCTGGCCGCGATCACGCTGGGGGAAGGTCTCCGGCGTGTTCCGGCCGGCAGCGTTCTGCTGCGCCACGTGACGGGCTACCCCTGGCAGGTGGCCGCGGGCCCGCTGCGCGCCTCGGCGTGGCGGCTGGCTTCCGTCTTCTCGCCCCTGGCGCTGCACCTCGTCGTTCCCGCCGCGGGGGAGGCGCGCAACGACGTCCGCCTGCGCAAGGGGTGGATCGCGATCCTGCGCATCCCCGCCCTTCTCGCGCTCGTGGCGCTGCTCGCCGGCGTCCCCCTGCTGTCGGCGAGCATGGGGACGAGGGGGCTCATCTACGCCGTGATCGCCGTCTTCGGCGCGGCGCTGCTGGCGGCGCTGCTGGCGTTGGCGGCGCTGCGGTGGATGGGGGCCGGATGGAAGGCCGCCGCGTGGGACGCGTTCCGCATCCTTTCCCCGTTCACGGCGCCGCGCGCGCCGGAGATCGTGCTGGAGCGGGTGATGACGGGCGTCCCGCCGGCGGATGCCATCCGCGTCCTGCTCCCCGCGGACGACTTCGCCGCGTGGATCCGGCCGTTCGCGTACGACGCGCGGGTGCGCGGCGCGGACGATGCCCTCGTCGCGCGCGAGGAGGCCGAGCGCATCCTCCGCGCTCCCCCCGCCGGCGTGGCCCCGGGCGACGTGTACTGCCCCCGCTGCGGGAGCACCTACCTTCCCGGCGTGGAGACCTGCCACGCCTGCGAAGTGCCGCTGGAGCGCTGGGCGGAGAATGAACCCGCGCCGCCCCCTGCGCCCCCGGAGCCGGCGCCCGTCCCGGCGGGCGCATCCCGCGCAGGGCGCGGAGGAAGGAAGAGCGGAGGACAGAGGAGAGG
>DATABT010000610.1:0-14847 GCA_036259455.1 Longimicrobium sp.
ACGGCCAAAAAGGCCGGCATCACCCGCGAGATGGCAGACCAGTTCAGCGTGCAGTCGCACCAGAAGGCGGTGGCCGCGGCGCAGGCCGGCAAGTTCAGGGAGGAGATCGTCCCCGTGGAGATCGCCGGCCGCAAGGGCACCACGGTGGTGGACGCGGACGAGGGCCCGCGCGCGGGCACCTCGATGGAGTCGCTGGGCAAGCTGCGGCCCGCCTTCACGAAGGACGCGCCCGCGGACGTGGCCGATCCGGTGGTTACCGCCGGCAACGCCTCGTCGATGAACGACGGCGCGTCCGCCGTGGTCGTGGTGAGCGAGGAGTACGCGCGCGCCAACGGGCTGGAGATCCTGGCCCGCATCGCCGCGTACTCCACCGGCGCGGTGGAGCCCAAGGAGCTGTTCTTCGCGCCCATCGAGGCGGTGAAGAAGCTGATGAAGAAGCAGGGGAGCAACATCGGCGACTACGACCTGATCGAGGCCAACGAGGCGTTCGCCGTGCAGGCGCTGGCGGATGGCGCCGGCCTGGGCTGGGACTGGGACCGGGTGAACGTGAACGGCGGGGCCGTGGCCCTGGGCCACCCCATCGGCGCGTCGGGCGCGCGCGTGCTGACCACGCTGCTGCACGCCATGAAGGACCGCGACGCGCAGACGGGCCTGGCCACGCTCTGCCTGGGCGGCGGCGACGCGGTGGCGCTGTCGGTGGAGCGGGTGTAGGGCGCTTCTCCGGCTTCGAGTGGGCGGGTAAACCCGCGGCTCGGAAGGCCATAAGCCCCGTCTCGCTCGTTCCTCGCGAACGGGGCTTCACCCGCTCGTGTGGGCCGCGCCCGGCACGCGGTGAGATCGCAGTTGACCTCCCCCAGGTTTTTTGGGGGGAGGTGCGAGCGTGAGCGAGCGGCGGGGGGCCGCCCGCGCGGAGGGCGCCCATCGCAGACCCGGTGGAGAACGTCGAGATCCGCCCATCAACCAACAGACGTACGACGACGAATGACTACGCTTCGCAAGCCACTCCCCGGCTCCCGCACGGCCGAGCTCGTCCCCTCGCGCGCGGCGCGGCGCGTGATCGGCGTGGCCGCGTTCGCGGCGGCGACGGCGTTCGGGGCCAGGGTGGCGGTGATGATCCCCGGCACGCCGGTCCCCTTCACCTTCCAGCCGCTGTTCGTGCTCCTCGCCGGCGCGCTGCTGGGCGCGCGCCTGGGCGCCGCGAGCCAGGCGCTGTACCTGGCGGCCGGCATCGCGGGGCTGCCGGTGTTCGCGGCGGGCGGCGGCGCGGCGTACCTGCTGGGGCCCACGGGCGGCTACCTGATGGCGTATCCCCTGGCCGCGTTCCTGGCCGGCGCCTTTGCGCACCGCGGCCTGGCCCGCGCGCTCGGCGGGCTGCTGCTGGGACTGGCGACCATCTACGCGGGCGGACTGGCCTGGCTGGCCATCGTGGGGGACGTGAACGCGGCGGTGGCGCTGGGGCTGCGGCCGTTCGTCGTGATGGACCTGGTGAAGGTGGGGATCGCGCTCGCCATCGTCTGGCGCGTCGGCCGCCGCTCGCGCGAGCTCTTCGGCTGACGCCGTGACGCAGGACGCCGCCGCGGGCTCCGTCATCCACCGCGTCCTCTACGGCCCGTACGGGCTGCGGGCCGGGTGGCGCATCGCGGGGTTCGTCCTGCTGCTGTCCGGCGTGGCCGTGGTGGCGATCACCATCGCCATCGGGCTGGGCGCGCCGCGGACCAGCGACACCACGTTTTTCGTGATGCTCGCCGCGGCGCTGGTGGCGGGATGGGGGATGCTGGCGCTGGTGGACCGGCGGCCTCCCGGGGCGCTGGGATTCGCGCTGGAGCCCGCCGCGGCGCGGGATTCCGCCGTCGGATTCGGCGTCGGAGGGGCGATGCTGGCGGGCGCAGTGGCCGTGCTCGCGGTGGCGAGAATGGCGCGATGGGTTGCCGACGAGGGCACCGTGCCCGAATATGTCGCCGCTCTGGCAACCTCGTTCGCCTTTTTCGCGGTCGCCGCGGCCGCCGAAGAGGCGCTGTTCCGCGGCTACGCCTTTCAGGCGCTGGTCCAGGGGATCGGCGTCTGGCCGGCCGTTCTGGGAACGTCGGCGCTGTTCGCGTACGGGCACGCCAACAATCCCAGCGTCACGCCCGTTGCGCTGGCCAACATCTTCCTCGCCGGGGTGATGCTGGCGGTGGCATATCTCCGCACGCGCTCGCTGTGGTTCGCCACCGCGGTGCACCTGGGGTGGAACTGGACCATGGCGTCGCTGCTGGACTTTCCCGTCAGCGGCATCGTCAAGGACATGCCGCTGTACACGGCGCGCGAAACGGGGCCGGACTGGCTGACGGGCGGCACGTTCGGCCCGGAGGCGGGGCTGGCGGCGAGCCTGACCATCGTCCTCGGCACCGTCTGGATGTGGCGCACGCGCCTGCTGGGCGAGTCGCCGCGCATGCGCGAACTGCGGCCGCTGGTGGATGATCGCCTGCGAGAGGAGGTCCGATGAGCCCGGCGCTGCGCTTCTGGGCCAGCGCGGCCGCGGCGTCCCTCGGCTTCGCCGCCTTCTCGCCGCTGTTGATCGCGCTGAGCCCGGCGGACGACCGGCGCCACGTCTGGCTGCTGACCGTCTTCACCGCGGGGGTGATGCTGGCGCTCTTCGGCGTCGCGGCGCTCATCAGCGGGCGGCGGTCCATCGGAATGCGCGACATCCTGGACGCGGGCGGCGTGCGGCAGGCGCTGGATCGCGCCGCCGTGCGGGACCGCGCGCAGACCCCGGCATACACCGGGAACGCGGCCGTGTGGTGCATCGTCACCGGCGCGCTGCTGCTCGTCGTCTACTTCGCGCTCTGGGCGCTTGGCTGAATGAAAGCCGGTGCGCCGCCGGCGTGTGCTGACATTTTGACCAGAGACTGAACGAAATGCCGGAGATCAAGCGGGTGGCGGTGGTGGGGGCGGGGACGATGGGCAACGGCATCGTGCACGTGTTCGCCCAGACCGGCTACGACGTCACGATGGTGGACGTGCGCGACGAGGCACTGCAGGGCGCGCTGAAGACCATCGGCGGCAACATGGACCGGCAGATCAAGAAGGGAACGCTCACGGAAGCCGACCGCGACGCCGCCCTGGGCCGCATTCGCACGGCCACCGACGTATCGGCCGTGGCCGACGCGGACCTGGTCGTCGAGGCCGCCACGGAGAACCGGGACCTCAAGTTCCGCATCTTCGAGGAGATGGACCGCCACGCGCCGGCGCACGCCATCCTGGCCAGCAACACGTCGTCCATCTCCATCACCGAGATCGCCGGGCGGACGAACCGCGCCGACCGGGTGATCGGGATGCACTTCATGAACCCCGTCCCCGTGATGAAGCTGGTCGAGATCATCCGGGGGCTGGCCACGTCGGACGAGACCACGCGCGTGGTGGTGGAAACGTCGGAGAAGCTGGGGAAGACGGTGGCCGAGGCGCAGGACTATCCGGGCTTCGTATCCAACCGGATCCTGATGCCCATGATCAACGAGGCCGTCTTCTGCCTGATGGAGGGCGTGGCGACCCGCGAGGCCATCGACACGGTGATGAAGCTGGGGATGAACCACCCCATGGGCCCGCTGGCGCTGGCGGACCTGATCGGGCTGGACACCTGCCTGGCCATCATGCAGGTGCTGCACGACGGCTTGGGCGACGACAAGTATCGCCCGTGCCCCCTGCTGCGGAAGTACGTCGCCGCCGGCAAGCTGGGCCGCAAGACGGGTGAGGGGTTCTACGATTACCGCGGTGCGTGAGTTTGTTGAGTGCGGAAGTGCGTGAGTGCGTGAGTGCGTGAGTGACGCGGCTCCGCGGGTTCCGCGCCGGAGCGAGTAAACTCGCCGCAACAAAAGCGGAAAGCCCCGCAAACTGCGCGGGGCTTCAACTGCTGGGTCTTCGTCGAGGTGCACAGGACGGGTGTGCGGCGGGAGCGGTCCGCGCGGGTGGACACAGGGCGGGTTTCAGCCGCGATTTCAACCACCGGGGCTGGAAGGCGAGTCTGCGGGCGATGAGCCCGCGCTCGCGCCGGAGCGAGTAAACCCGCCGCAACAAAAGCGGAAAGCCCCGCAAACTGCACGGGGCTTCAATTCAACTGCTGGGCCTTCGTCGCGGTGCACAGGACGGGTGTGCGGCGGGAGCGGTCCGCGCGGGTGGACGTCACGTGGTCTCAGCCGCGGTTTCAACGGCCGGGGCTGGAGGCGGCCGGGCGGCCCGGTGGCCAGAACGTGTGGAATCCAGAGGGTGACAATGCAGACGACCTGCACCGACTGCGGCGGGGCCATGCAGATGGGCTACACCGTGGACCGGGCGGACCACTCCGTCGCGCTGCAGGGGTTCTGGGTGGAGGGCGAGCCCGAGATGGCGAAGTTCCTGGGGATGAACGCCGGCCTCAAGACGCGGGACCGCGCGCGGTACGACATCATCACCCTGCGCTGCGACCGCTGCGGGCTGTTGAAGTCGTACGCGCGCCCAGAAGACCGGTGCGACAACCGATGATGAATGCGTGCGTCCGCGCGGCCACTGCCGCACTCACGCACTAACGCACTCACGCACTTCCGTTGATGACCGAGGAACAGCAGCAGATCCGCGACCTGGCGCGCGAGTTCGCCGAAGCAGAGCTGCGGCCCCACGCCGAGGAGTGGGACCGCGAAGCGCACTTTCCCCGCGAAGTCATTCAGAAGCTGGGCGAGCTGGGCTTTCTGGGAATGCTGCTCCCGGAGCAGTACGACGGGCTGGAGCTGGACACCATCGCGTACGTGACCGCGCTGGAGGAGATCGCGCGCGGCGACGCGTCCGTGGCCGTGGCGATGAGCGTCCACAACTCGCTCCCCACGCAGATGATCCAGGCCCACGGCACCGGCGCGCAGAAGGAGCGCTGGCTGCCGCCCATGGCGCGCGGGGAGATGCTGGGGGCCTTTTCCCTCTCCGAACCCGACGCCGGCTCCGATGCCGCGGGGATGAGCGCGCACGCCCGCAAGGTGGACGGCGGGTGGGTCCTGAACGGCGCCAAGGCCTGGGTCACCAACGGCGGCTTCGGCGACGTGGTGGTCACCATGGTGCGCACCGACACGCCCGACGACCGGCGTGGCGCCAAGGGGATCGGCGCCTTCATCGTCCCGACCGGTACCCAGGGCTACTCGGTCGGTAAGAAGGAGGACAAGATGGGCCAGCGCGCGTCCGAAACCGTCGGCATCTCGTTCCACGAGATGTTCGTCGCCGACGACCAGCTGCTGGGCGACCCGTCGCAGGGCTTCATCTATGCCCTGCAGGGGCTGGACAACGGCCGCCTGGGGATTGCCGCGGTCGCCATCGGCATCGCCCAGGCGGCGCTGGAGCACTCGCTGGCGTACGCGGACGAACGCAGGCAGTTCGGCCAGCCCATCCGCGCCTTTCAGGGAATGCAGTTCAAGCTGGCCAACCTGGGGACGCGCATCGAGGCGGCGCGCGCGCTGCTGCACCGCGCGGCCGCGGCCAAGGACGCGGGGGAGCCCGTGTCGAAGCTCTCGTCGATGGCCAAGCTGTTCGCCAGCGAGACGGCCATGTACGTGACCACCGAGGCCATCCAGGTGTTCGGCGGCTATGGATACGTGAAGGAGTACCCGGTGGAGCGGCTGTTCCGCGACGCCAAGGTCACCGAGATCTACGAGGGGACCAGCGAAATCCAGCGCACCATCATCGCGCGGGAGCTGTACCGGTAGGCCGCCGGAGGCGCGGGGCCACACGAGGTCCGCGGGCCGCCGGTCCGCGTACGTTGACGCACCACTTACGACCGAACGGGCATGGAACTGTTTTCTCTGATCAGTGAGCACGACCACGAGCAGGTCGTCATCTGCCACGAGCCGTCGTGCGGCTACAAGGGGATCATCGCCATCCACAACACGGTGCTGGGCCCGGCGCTGGGGGGGACGCGGTACTGGAACTACGGCAATGACAGCGAGGCCTTCGTCGACGCCCTGCGCCTGTCGCGGGGGATGACGTACAAGGCGTCCGTGGCGGGGCTCAACCTGGGCGGCGGCAAGTCGGTCATCATCGGCGACCCGCGCAGCTCCAACCGCGAGGAGATCTTCCGCGCCCACGGCCGCTTCGTGGAGACGCTCAAGGGCCGCTACATCACCGCCGAGGACGTGGGCACCTCGGTGGACGACATGGAGTTCGTGGCCATGGAGACGGAGCACGTCACCGGCCGCGCGCAGACCAGCGGCGACCCCTCGCCCGTGACGGCGTACGGCGTGTACCGCGGCATCAAGGCGGCGGCGATGGCGCGCTACGGCAGCGACTCGCTCAGCGGCAGGACCATCACCGTCCAGGGCGTGGGCCACGTGGGCTACTACCTGTGCCAGAACCTGGCCTCCGAGGGCGCCCGCCTGGTGGTGACGGACATCGACCAGGAGCGCGTGCAGCGGGTGGTGCACGACTTCGGCGCGCAGGCGGTGGGGCCGGACGAGATCTACGGCGTGCAGGCGGACGTCTACGCCCCCAGCGCGCTCGGCGCTACGGTGAACGACGACACCCTCCCCGTCCTCAAGGTCGACATCGTGGCCGGGGCCGCCAACAACGTGCTGGCCGAGGCGCGCCACGGCGACGAGCTGCACAAGCGAGGCATCCTGTACGCCCCCGACTACGTGATCAACGCCGGCGGCCTGATCAACGTGTACGGCGAGCTGCACGGCTGGACGTCGGAGCGCGCCATGCGCAAGGCGGGCGACATCTACGCCACGCTGCTGCGCATCTTCGAGCTGTCCAGCAACGAGGGCGTGCCCACCTACCTGGCCGCCGACCGCATCGCCGAGCAGCGCATCAGCGCCGTGGGCAAGATTCAGCAGACCTGGGTCTGACGGATTTCTCGCGCGCAGGACGTGGAGGAAAAAGAGGGGACGCGGATGAGAGCATCATTCGCGTCCTCTCTTCGCCTTTCCCCGGCGCCCGCCGCGTGATTTTCTGGCCGGGGATGTTCACTGCCGTTCACTTTTGGGGCGAGAAAAGGAGCGGGCGGCAGCGATGCCGGCCCGCTTTCGGCGTCGTAGCTGGATGGTTCGCCTGCTCACGGCTGGCGCGTCCAGTGCGCTCGCATTGGTGTCTGTACTGTACGATCCGCAGCGGTTATCTTCGGATGTAAGGTGATCCCTCTGCCGCGAGGTGTTGATCGCGATGCGCGAATCCCCCGTCGAATTGTTCTACGATCCCGAGGAACTCGCCCCCGACGTGCCGCGACTGTATGTCCGGCGCAACGGGACTTCGTGGCGTCTGCTCGACCAGGACGGTGTGCTCCTGAGCACGCACCCCAGCCAGAGCGACGCAATTGGCGCCGCGCGCCACATCTCGAAGCAGCGGTTCAGTGAGATACTGGTCCGCGGTTCTACGGATGCCCTGGAGTGGAGACTGGATCAGGATCCCGAGATCGCCGAGATACTGGACCGGCTTCGCGGATCCCGGTTCGTCGACCTGGGAGGCGGCTGATTGACTTCGGAGAAGGTGGTGATCGACACAAACGTCTTCATCCGCCATGGACTCGCCGATCTGACCGAGCGCGGCCCGATGTCGGCAGTCGTGCTGCAGGAGATCACGGCGGGTGCCGCCGATAGCAGCGCCGTGCGTGACCTGAGCGTGCTCGGGCACAAGCTGGAGCGTCGCGGACGACTGCTGGTCCCCAACGCTGAAGACTGGTTCTACGCGGGCAAGGTGCTGAACGCACTCTACCGCGGCTTGCGCTCCCGGCGTTCTCGCCAGCGGGTGGTGATCCCCAAGGAGGAACAGCAGCGGCTCGTTCGCGACGTGCTGATCGCGCGCTCGGCAAAGCGCGCGAACGCGGCGGTGGTCACGTACAACCGGGACGACTTCGAGAAGATCCGGCGCTTCTGCAACGTGCAGATCAGGAACCCGGAGGACTTCTTCCTGTAGCGGCTAGCGCGGCGCGTGGCGGAAGTTTACGAGGACCACCTCGGCGGAGCCTTCGTCGCGCAGTTCTTCGCAGTTGGAGTAGTTGGCGTCCAGCCAGGGCGCCACGTCTTCCAGCGTGCCGTTCTCCTCGCCGGCGGCCTGGTGGGCCAGCCAGCGTGCCTCCTCGGCGTCGGCGGCGCGGACGACGAAGCCGAAGGCGCGGTCGTAGGGCGGCTGCCACGGGTCCTTGCCTTCCACACACCACCAGAGCGTATCGCTCCTGGGGGTAAGCCTCCACAGCGCCATCGGTTCTCCGGGTGCGGGTCGCGAGCGTCGGTTGGTGCGACCCAACCTACGCGCTCCGCCGCCGCGGCGGGAGGGCGGACGGCATGGCGCGCGGGCGGCCGGCGGTGTAATCTGCACGTACGCGTGCACCCCGTCACCCGCCGAACCGCATGAAGCGCATCCTGTTGGCCGCCGTTTTTCCGCTGCTGGCCGCCTGCTCGGGCGAGCGGCTCACCCAGGCGGAGTTCTTCGACGTCTCCCGGCAGATCGTTCAGTTCGCCGAGCAGGACGCGCGGCAGAACCAGCCCGGCCGCCCGTCGGATGGCCCCCTGTACGTCAACCTGAACTCGTTCCGCATCGCGGCGCAGAAGGTCACCGGCGACACGGTGTCCGAAGACAGCATGTCACGGGTGCTGGGCGAGCCCACGCAGGCCGTGCAGGAGCAGGTGCTGCTCTGCGATTCCGAGTCGGGGATCGGCGGGTGCTGGGTTCGCAAGTTCGGCGTGTGGATCAACCTGAACCTGGTGCGCCAGGCGGGCGACGGACTGACGGCCCACGTGCGCAGCGCCACCACCGACCGGCGGCGCCTTCCCAGCGACCACTGCAACCGCGTGTGGACGCTGGAGTTCCGGAGAGAGGGCCAGCAGTGGCGGATGACGGACCGCACGCTGCGCCGCGACTGCCGGACGGAGGAGGAGTGATCGTCCTCCCGCCGTAGACACACCCACCGGCACCCCGTCTCCATTCCGGGACGCGAAAGACGCGGGGGGCTCTCGCCGCGTCCTTCGCGTTTCCGCACCCGTCCGCCAATCGTCCTCGACGGCCGGCGGACGGATGCGCATCGGATTGGCGCCATCGTGCATCCCCAGTAGACAGACTAAACACCCGTCCGCCTAAAAAATCGCCGCGTCGCCACGGCGTCGGCATCTCCATCCCCGACGAGTCAGCCGCCCACGTGCCCCCGCGCGAAGGCGGTGAGCTCCGCCAGCTGCTCGGTGATCCTGCGGTCGGCGTGGCGGGGCGGCTGCGAGGTGTGCAGCCGGCTGGCCTGCTCCATCCGGATCCAGTCCCTGAGCCTGGCGGAGGCGCGCGCCAGCTCCAGCAGCGTCCGCGCGTGGTCCTCGCGGGCGCCGGGGCGGTTGATGAGCGACCAGGCGCTGCTCCACGCCTCCTCGTACAGCCGCCGCTCGCCCGTGCCCGCGGCGGCGCGGGCCAGGATGGCGAGGGTCAGGGCGCGCTCCGGGGGCGCGGTGCGCGCGACGAGCAGCTTCTGCAGCATGGGGATGGCGCGGCCGTACGCCTCGCGCGTGACCCACAGGTAGGCGATGTCGTGCAGCAGCTCGGCCAGGCGCGGGTGGCCGCGGCCGTACGCACGCATGGCGGCGCGGGCGTAGCGCTCGGCGTCGTCCAGCTCCCCGGCCTCCATCGTGAGGAGGAAGAGGCCGTGCAGCGCCGCCCCGCGCACCGCCAGCAGCCCGTGGCGCCGGCCGGCGCGCATGGCCTGCGTGTAGTAGCGGCGGGCGCTGGCGTGCATGTCGCGGCGCGAGTACAGCAGGCCCATGTCCACGTACGCCTGGGCGTAGCTCTGCCAGTCCTTGCCGCGCCGCGCCAGACCGATGGAGCGGCGCAGCCAGGTTTCGGCACGGGCGTGGCGCCCCCAGCCCAGGGCCAGGTTCCCCACGCGGTACGCGGGCGCCGCCTCTTCGGGCGAGGCCAGCGCGGCGGCCTGGGCGAACGCCAGCGCGGTGCCGCTGGCGCCGCGCTCCTGCGCCCAGCGCGAGATCTCGACGCACACCAGCGTCACGATCTCGGCGCTGGTGGTGCCGGGGCTGCCGACGACGGCCACCAGGGCGGTGAGCGACACCTCCAGCGGGGGCTCCACGCCCACCTCCTTGAGCTGCCGCAGGCGCTTGTCGGCGGCGTCGGGGGTGAACAGCCCCTCGCGGCGCCCGGGCTCCACCGAGGCCCACAGCGTTACGTCGCGCAGCGAGTTCCACAGGAGCATCCCCAGGTCGCCGCGGTGCTCCTCAAGGATCTGCGACGCCTCCAGCGTCTCGTTGGGCTCCCGCAGGATGGCCGGCGGAATACACCAGCGCCGCGAAGCGTTACGGCGCCGTCCGCGCGCTCGGGAGGTACTTCTTGTTGCCTGTGCATGCATGGCCGGGGCTCCAACGGCGGGGCGCTGGTTCCGGGCGCACCGCCCGCAGGGGAGGGGGAGTGCCGCCACGGCCTCTCCCCGGCTCCGGTTGCCAGTCACTGTCTCCACCGGGCAACCGGGACCGCGCGGCGGTGAGCCTTGCGAGGTCCCGAACGACCCGATAGTCTACTCTGTGGAACCCCACCGAAAGTGGACAGAGCGGACAAATCCAAAGCTAGTCTACTTTGTCTACTTAGTCAAGCGGTACGTGCCAGATTTTTTTCAGATCCGGCGGGGCTGCGTCCGCCGGGGAATTCAAGTCGCTGCGGGACCTGCACTTGCCGCGTCTCTCCGAACCTGCTGTTTCGCCGCCCGGGCGGCCTTCCCCAACCACCTGATGTATAATATGTCCCGAAAGGCCTTGGGCGCCATGCTCACTTTGGCGTTCCTGCTCACAGCCGCCTGCGGAAGGGGCTCGGACGACTACATCTACCTGGGGGTCGCGGGGCCCCTGAGCGCGGCCAACGGCGCCTCCATGCGCATGGCGGCGGAGATGGCGGCCCACGAGATCAACCAGAGCGGCGGCATCAACGGCCGGCAGGTGCGGCTGGTGATGATGGACGACAAGGGCGATCCGCAGGTGGCACTCACCGTCGCGGACTCGCTGCGCCGTGACGCGCGCGTGGTGGCGGTGGTGGGGCACGTGAACTCCGGCGCCAGCATCAAGGCGGCAACGGTCTACAACGCGGTGGAGGGGGAGCAGGAGGGCGAGCCGGTGATGCACATCTCCCCCGCCTCGTCGGCGCCGGCGTTCACGCAGGCGGGGCCGTGGAGCTTTCGCGTGACGCCGACGGACCTGGAGTTCTCGCCGGTGCTGGCGCGCGGCGCGGCGGAACTGGGGCGGCGGCGGGCGGCGGTGATGTACGTCAACGACGACTACGGCCAGGGGGTGATGACCACCTTCGAGCGCGCCTTCCGCAGCGGGGGCGGCGCGGTGGTCTCGGCGGACCCGTACCTGCCCGCCGTCGTGGAGCAGGGGACGGAACTGGATCCATACCTGTCGCGCGCCTTCCGCCGCGGCGCGGACGCGCTGGTGATCGGCGGCCAGGCGGAGACGGGGCTCAAGATCATCCAGGCGGCGCGCCGGCTCGGCTTCACGGGGCCGATCCTGGGATCGGACGGGCTGACGGGGATCAAGGACGCGGGGGCGCAGGCGGAGGGCGTGTTCGTCAGCTCCGCCTTCCTTCCCGACCGGCCGACGGACGCCGCGCGGCAGTTCGTCACGCGCTACCGCCAGCGCTACGACGACGCGCTCCCCGACCACCGCGGCGCGATGACGTACGACGTGATCAACCTCCTGCGCCGCGCCATCGGGGAGGTGGGGACGGACCGCGAGGCGCTGCGCGACTACGTGGCGCGCATTGGCGCGGAGGGCGGCGTGGAGCCGTTCGAGGGCGTGTCCGGGACCATCCGCTTCGACAGGAACGGCGACGTGATCGGCAAGGAGGTGTCGCTGGGGGTGGTGCGCGGCGGGCAGCTGGTGACGGCGACGAGGCGGTAGGGGACAAGGGGACAAGGGGACAAGGGGACGAGAGGGTGCCGTAGCGTGGGCGAGGGTGGTGGTGTGGCGCCGGCCTCGCGCACGAGGGCGGGTAAACCCGCGGCTCGAAGGGCCAGAAGCCCCGTCTTTGCTCGTTCCTCGCAAAACGCGGCTTCGCCGGCACGCGAGAGCCCATTCGCGGTGTGGAGAGCTTCACCCCAACTCCTTCCCCGGGGCTGGGGGAGGGGTCGCCGCGAACCGCGAGGAACGAGCGGCGAAGTCGGCGGGGGAGAGGGCCCGCCTTCGACGCGAAACCCTCCGCCGGCTCACCGGCGGAGGGTTCGTGCGTCATTCAAGGAGCCACGGGAACGCGCCCCTTGTGCCCTTGTCCCATCCCCCTGTCCCCCTCACCGCACCGGCAGCCAGTACGTCGCCTTCAGCGCGAGAAAGTTGTCGCCGCGGGCCGTCAGCGAGTCGAACAGGTCGCCGGGGCCCAGGCGGCTCCACGCGGCGTCCTGGTGCCCGCGGTTCTGCTGCCAGACCACGAACAGCGTGCTCCCCGGCCGCCACTCCCACCGCAGCACGGCGTTGCTGCGGAACGAGCGCACGTCGAAGTCGCGGTTTGGGAGGGTGAACGTGGCCGCGCCGTCCGTCACCGTCCGCTGGCCGGTGGCGGGATCGAGCGCGATCGTCGTTCCCTCCTGACCGTAGGCGCGCAGGCCGGTGCCGCGCGCCGCCCGCAGCTCGCCGAAGTCGTAGAAGCGGCCGCTGCTGGCAAAGGGCTCGGCGTACGTCTCCAGCGTGAGGTCCGGCGACAGGGTAAAGTTCAGGCGGATCTGCGCCGCGACCTCGTTCCGCTCCACGTGCGCGAAGACGTAGCGCCGGCCAAAGGTGGCTTCCGGGCCGCCTTCGCGGTCCAGCACGTACTGCCGCGCGGTGATTCCCCGCGCCCACGCGGGGACGACGGACAGCTCCCATCGCGCGCCGGGTCGGAACGAGAGTGACGCCGCCATCTCCGTCCTCCATCCCCCCAGCTCGTCTCGCCGCAGGTCCGCCTCCACGATCCACCGGGTGCGCGCGGCGGGGTTGCCGGACAGCTCGCCCTCCGCCTGCCATGCGGCGGGGGTGCCCATCAGCGGCCCGCCGCGCGTCAGGTCGTCGCTGAGGCCGCGGGTGATGCGGACCAGCGCCGCCTCCCATCCCCAGAAGTTGCGCAGCTGCCCCCACGTCCACACGCCGATGCCGTACAGGTTGCGCACGCCGTCGAAGTTCCACTGCGCGTCCTGGTACAGGCCGACGTTGTAGCTGCGGAACACGGGTCCGGGCTGCGTCTCGCGGTAGCGGATGTTTCCGGAGAGAAAGCGGTTGTCCGCCGAACTCTGCTGGCCGATGTCGTTCAGCTCCAGTCCCGGGTGCTGCTCGGTGTAGTCGACGTCCCACAGCCAGTGCCGCCCGCTGTTGCGGCTGTGGTTGATGCCCAGCAGCAGCCCGTTCAGCGCCGTGCGCGAGGGGTCCACCTCCACGTGGCGCGCGTCCGGCCGCTGAAAGTAGCGCCGGGAGGAGCGCTGCAGGTTCAGGATGGCCAGCGAGTCGCCGCTCACGTGGCTGATGCCCGCGAACGCGCTGATGTCGTACTCCCCGCCCTTCCACCGCAGCCGCCCGTCCACGATCCCGGAGAGGGCGCGCTCGGCCACGAGGGGCGCCAGCGGGCCGTGGTCATCCATCCACCGGTTCACGGCCGTCAGGCTGCCGCCCAGCGTGCTGCGGTCGCGCCCGAACTCCTGCTGCACGCTCACGATGCCGTACGCCGCCGGCGGCGCCACCTCCGCGCGTCCGAAGGTGTCCGTCGCGGTGTCGTAGGTCGCGGCGTCCTCGCGCGCCGTCACGGCCGCCAGCGCGCCCAGCGAGAGGCCCGCCCGGGTGCGGCCCGTCACCTTGGCCGCGCCCAGGATCGTCGTGTTGTCGATGCGCTCGAAGTAGTCCGCCCGCGGCGCGCCGGGCGGCGGCGCTCCGATGCGGCGGGAGTAGAAGAGGCCGCGGCTGCCCAGGATGGACGTCCCCTCCACGAAGAAGGGGCGGCGCTCGGAGAAGAAGGTTTCGAACTGCGTCAGGTTCACCTCCGCCGGGTCCGCCTCCACCTGGCCGAAGTCGGGGTTGATGGTGGCCTCCAGCGTGAACGACGGCCCCAGCCCCATCTTCAGGTCTCCACCGGCGCGCATCCCCGTCTCGCGCTCGGCGACGAACGGGTCGCGCGGGTCCGCGGGCTGCGCGATCTTTCCCTCCGCCGCCACGTACGGCAGCAGCTCCATCCGCCGCGACGGCCGCAGCGCGCCCAGCCCCGCCAGCTCGCCCATCCGCGACGCCCAACCCGTCTCGTTGCGGCGGACGAGCGTCCAGTACGCCACCTCGTTCCTCGCGGGGACGCGGCGGACCACGTTCACGCCCCACACCTGCTCCGGCGCGGCCGTAAAGCGCAGCTGGGAGAGGGGGATGCGCATCTCCGCCGTCCATCCCGCGCTGTCCACGCGCGCCTCCGCCTGCCAGACGGGATCGAACGAGTAGCTGCGGCTCCCCTCGCTGTCGGAGGGGTGGTAGTAGTCGATGCGCGTCCCCGCCGCGCTGACGGCAAAGGTGTAGGCGGTGCGGCGGTCGTGATAGGTATCCAGCGAGACGGCCAGCTGCTCGGCATCGCCCTCGCGGTCGCGGCGGGCCAGCTGCGCGCGTACGTCGCCGGGCGCGGCGCCGTGCATGCGCGCCCCCACGTACAGGCTGCCGCCGTCCACCAGGAACGCGACTTCCGTGGCGCCCGCGGGCCGGCCGCCCTCCACCGGCTCGCGGGTAACGAAGTCGCGGACCCATGCCGCCTGCCGCCAGACGGCGTCGTCCAGCCGCCCGTCCACGTCCGGCGCGGCGTCGACGCGCGTGGCCTGGATCCGCCGCGTCTCCTGCGCGGGCGCCTGCGCGGTGGCGGGGAGGGGAAGGGTGAGAGCGAGGGCGAGCGCGAGGC
>DATABT010000611.1:0-5804 GCA_036259455.1 Longimicrobium sp.
GGCGTGGCTGCGCATTCTGCTGGCGGCCGACATGCTGGACGACCCCGGCCGCACCCTGGCCGCCGTGGCGCGCGCCTGCGGCTACTCCAGCGACACCGCGCTGCGCAACACGCTCCGCACCTTCCTGGGCGCCTCGCCCACGGAACTGCGCGGCCGCGCCTTTCAGACCGCCGCCTCCGCATTCGCGCGCGAGCTCTTCGACCTGCGCGACGCCGCCCACGCCCGCGGCCGCCCCGAACGGACCTGGCTGCACTGACGACGTAGTGCGGGAGTGCGGGAGTGCGGGAGTGGCGGGCGCGTCGGCCGTTGTCGTCGCAGCCCCGTCCGGCGAGCGTAGCGAGCCGGGACGGGGCTTCCGGCATTTCGAGCCGCGGCTTCAGCCGCCCTCGTCGCCCCCTCGTCCTCCCGCGTCACAACGCGGGCGGCTGGCGCGTTTGGACGATGGATGCGGCGCGCGCCGCCGCATTCGCACGGTGGCCCCGCTCCTGCGGCGCCGGATGCCGTCCATCAAAACGTTCGTGGAACCGGATGCGGGACGGGTGGTAATGGCGGACCTGGAAGAAGCCATCTCGATCGCGGTAGAGGCGCACCGCGGGCAGAGGGACCGCGCCGGCGCGCCCTACATCCTGCACCCCCTGCGCATGATGTTCCGCCTGCAGACCGAGGCGGAGCGCATGGCCGCCGTGCTGCACGACGTGGTGGAAGACACCGGCTGGACGCTGGACGCGCTGCGCGAGCGCGGCTTTCCGGACGAGGTGGTGGAGGCTGTGGACCACCTCACCCGCCGCCGGGGGGAGAGCTACGACGCGTTCGTCACCCGCGCGGCGGCTCACCCGGTGGCCCGGCGGGTGAAGGTGGCGGACCTGGAAGACAACATGGACGTGCGGCGCACCGGCACGCTGTCGGAGGGCGACGTGGAGCGGCTGAGCCGCTACGTGCGTGCCTGGCGCCGCCTGACGGACGACCTGCCGGGGTGACGGACGCGCACCCCTGAACCGACGGGAGGACCGAGATGAAGTTCCGCACCAAGTGGATCGCCGCCCCCGCGCTCCTGCTGGCCACGCTGGCCGGCTGCGGCCTGGGCGACGACGACAGCTTTCAGCGCGACAAGCTGACCGCCGCGCGCGCGCGCTGGGAGAGCAAGAACCTCGATTCCTACAGCTACATCCTGGAACTGCAGTGCTTCTGCGGACCGTCGGCGGATCTGCGGCCGGTGCTGGTGACGGTGCAGGACGGCACCGTGGCGTCCGTCCAGTACTACCACGAGAACCCCGCGCAGCGCACTCCGGCGTCGGCCACCATCTTCGGTCCGTACGACACGGTGGACGAGCTGTTCGAGATCGTGGAAGACGCCATCGAGCAGGACGCCGACGTGCTGCAGGTGGGGTACGACGCGGAGTACGGCTTTCCCAACGCGGTGAACGTGGACCTGCAGGCCGGCGGCAGCGAGCAGGTGCTGTTCTTCGTCACCTCGTTCACGCCGGCGACCACGGCACCCTGACCGGACCCCCCGGGGCGCGGCTTGCCGGGCCGGCCGCTGAAACCGGCCCGACGCCCACGCTGGAGAAACGATGACCGCTCGAGGCCTGCTGCGCATGCTGGCGCTCGCCGCGCTGCTCACCCTTCCCGGGTGCCTGGTGATCACCTGCGGTCCGTGAGCCGCCGGTCGAGAGATGAACGGAGCCCCGCCCGGACGACCGATGTCCGGGCGGGGCTTCGCCGCTGCGGGGGATGCGATCAGTCGCTCCGCCGGATGAGGTTGCGGTTCATCACCCAGACGATCGTCTCGTTGCCCCGCAGGTGGAACGCCGGCGAGTTCAGCACGTATCCCGTGCTGCTTTCCGCCCGCAGCCGGTACGTGCCTTCGAAGTCGCGCGTGCTTGCGGTCAGCGTCTCCCGTCCGAGCGTGGCCATGGTGCCCAGCAGCATTTCCTGGCTGCCGAGGCGGAGCAGGTAAACGCGCACCTGCGTGGGAATGGTGCCGTCGTTCTCCACCATCACCCAGACGGACTCCTCGCCGCGTTCACTGCCGTCCTCCGGGGGCCGGTTGCCCGCACACCCGGCGATCGTGAGCGCCAGCGCGGCGAAGGCCGTTCGCATCATTCCGTTCATCGTCCCCGTCACCCCGGGTGTTGGTGAAGCCCTGCGCAGCGCGCATGTCAGGCGCTGGCAGGATGAAGGAATCCCGTGCGGACGGTCAATGTCCGGGCGGGGCTCCTCGGGTGCCGGCACCGCCGGCTACCGGTTGCCCAGGCGCACGATGTTCCGGCGCAGCTCCCATCTGACGGTCTCGTTGCCGCGCAGGCTCACGCGCGGTGAGGTGATCACGTACCCCGTTCCGCCCTCCGCGCGCAGCTGGTACGAGCCCTGGATGTCGGCCAGCCGCACCGTGAGCGTCTCCGTCCCCAGGGTAGACATGGCGCCCACGGTGGTTTCCTGCCCCGAGGGGGCGATCAGGTAGATGCGGAGCTGCGTGGGGATGATCCCGTCGTTCTCCACCGTCACCCGCAGGAACTCGCCGTCGCCGCCGTCCCCGCCGCCATTGCCCGGGGCGTTCCCCGCGCACCCCGCCATCGCCATTGCCGTCAGCACGGCGAACGCCGTGCGCATCATCCTCTTCATCGTTCCCTCCCTCGTAAAGTGTGGCCACAGGCTCCAGCACCGCCTGTGCCAGACAGCAGACACTTTACCGTTCCGCTTTCCCCTGTACCTCACCCTCCGCGGTTGCCGGCCCCGCCTCGCCCGCGGCGGGAAAGAGGAGCGCGCCGAGCGTGTCCAGCAACTCCTCGCGCCCGTCGCCCTTGAGCGAGGAGAAGGCGATGGCCTGGTCCGGTTCGATCCGCAGGTCGCGGCAGGCCTGGGCGAAGGCGGCCTGCCGCTTCATCGCGGTCAGCTTGTCCGCCTTGGTGAGCGCGAACAGGACGGGGAGCCCCAGCTCGCCCAGGTAGTCCACCGAGCGCAGGTCGTCGGGCGTGGGGCCGGTGCGCAGGTCGATGAGCTGCACCACCCCGCGCAGGTCCGGCGAGCTGGAGAGAAAGGCGTGGATGACGGCCTCCCACTTCTTGCGCAGCGGCTCCGGCGCCCTTGCGAACCCGTAGCCGGGAAGGTCCACGAGAAAGAAGTCGCCCAGGTCGGAGCGTACGTGGTAGAAGTTGATCTCCTGCGTCTTGCCCGGCTGCTGCGACACCCGCGCGATGGCCGTGCGCGTGCGCCCCAGCAGCCGGTTGATGAGCGACGACTTGCCCACGTTGCTGCGCCCGGAGAACGCCACCAGAGGCATTCCGCGCGTGGATTCCGGCGGCGTCTGCCCCGGCTGGCCGATGGCCCCGGCGAATTCGACGGACTTGATCTTCACGACAGGGAGTAGGGAATAGGGAATAGGGAATAGGGAATAGGGAATAGGGAATAGCAAGCAAGACCCGGGTCACAGGGGGCTCGTCCGGCTTGCTCCGGTGGCAAACGGAAGCGACCCCGCGGCCGGGTGCCGGCGCGGGGTCGGGAGATACGAAACCGGGTGGGAAGATGGGCCTCACGCCCCCTGCCGTTGCAGGCTATTCCCTATTCCCTATTCCCTATTCCCTGGCAGTTCACGCTTCCTTCCGCCGCGCCTCCGGCGCCAGCACCAGCAGCGGCGGCACCCCGTCCGTAACGCACTCGGGGGTCACGACCACCTCGCGCACGTCCTCGCGCGACGGGATGTCGAACATGATGTCGCGCATCAGCGTCTCGATCACCGCCCGCAGCCCGCGCGCACCCGTCCCCCGCTCGATGGCCTGCCGCGCGATGGCGCGAATGGCGCCGGGGTCGAAGGTGATCCCCACCCGGTCCATCTGGAAGATCTTCTGGTATTGCTTGACCAGCGCGTTCTTGGGCTCGGTGAGAATGCGGACCAGCGCGTCCTCGTCCAGGTTCTCCAGCGTGACCGTCACCGGAAGCCGCCCGACCAGCTCCGGGATGAGCCCGAAGCGCAGCAGGTCCTCCGGCTCCACGCCCTCGAACGGGTTGGCGTGCTTCACCAGGTCGCGGCCGCCGTCCTTGGCGCCGAAGCCGATCTGCCGCTTGCCCGTTCTGGCCTCGATGATCTTTTCCAGCCCGTCGAACGCCCCGCCGCAGATGAAGAGGATGTGGCGGGTGTTGATCTGGATGTACTCCTGCTGCGGGTGTTTGCGCCCCCCCTGCGGCGGCACGGAGGCCGTGGTCCCCTCCAGAATCTTCAGCAGCGCCTGCTGCACCCCCTCGCCCGACACGTCGCGGGTGATGGACGGGTTCTCGCTCTTGCGCGCGACCTTGTCGATCTCGTCGATGTAGATGATCCCCCGCTCGCACTCCGCCACGTTGAAGTCGGCGGCCTGCAGCAGGCGGACCAGGATGTTCTCCACGTCCTCGCCCACGTACCCGGCTTCCGTGAGCGTGGTGGCGTCGACGATGGTGAAGGGGACGTGGAGCACGCGGGCCAGCGTCTGGGCCAGCAGCGTCTTGCCCACGCCCGTGCTGCCGATGAGGAGGATGTTGGACTTGTCCAGCTCCACCTCGTCCATCACCCCGTGGTTGTTGACCCGCTTGTAGTGGTTGTACACGGAGACGGCCAGCGACTTCTTGGCCTGCTCCTGTCCCACCACGTACTGGTCCAGCACCTCCTTGATCTCGGCGGGCGTGGGCACCGGCGTGGCGGCGCTGGTCGCCTCCTTGATCTCCTCCTCGGCCAGGATCTCGTTGCAGAGCGAGATGCACTCGTTGCAGATGTAGACCGAGGGCCCCGAGATGAAGCGTTTTACGGAGTCCTTGGACTTTCCGCAGAACGAGCAGCGGAGGTGCTTGTCGCTGGGCATTGCTGGGCCTGGGTGTTGTCTGAATAGAAAAGGAGGGGCGGGGTGGGGGCTCCCGTCAGGAGCCCGTCCCCGTCTCGGCCTCGGCGCGCCCCTCCACCAGGCTGGCGCCGCCCACCCCGTGCGCGATCACCTCGTCGATCAACCCGTACTCCAGCGCCTCCTGCGCCGACATGAAGCGGTCGCGGTCCAGGTCGCGCTCCACCTGGTCCACCGACTGCCCCGTGTGGTGCGCCAGGATCTCGTTCAGCCGGTGGCGCAAACCAAGGATCTCCTTGGCCGCGATCTCGATGTCGGCCGCGCTGCCCTGGCTGCCGCCGCTGGGCTGGTGCAGCATGATGCGGGCGTTGGGGAGCGCGCTGCGCTTTCCCTTCTCCCCCGCGCCCAGCAGAATGGCCCCCATGCTGGCCGCGCTGCCGATGCAGATGGTGTGCACCGGCGAGCGGATGAACTGCATGGTGTCGTAGATGGCCAGCCCCGCCGTCACCACCCCGCCCGGGGAGTTGATGTACAGGTAGATGTCCTTGTCCGGGTTGTCCGCGTCCAGGAACAGGAGCTGGGCGATGATAATGTTGGCTACCGTGTCGTCTATGGCGCTGCCCAGGAACACAATGCGGTCCATGAGCAGCCGGCTGAAGATGTCGTAGCTGCGCTCTCCCCGGCTGGAGCGCTCGATCACGTACGGCGGATAGATGGCCATCTCTGCTGGTCTCCTGGCGTGTTCTGTGTGGGCGGCGCGGCCGGGTCAGGCCTGAGCGACCGTGTTGCGCGACTGGAGGTGCGCGAAGACCTTGTCTTCCAGCACTTCCGCCTCCAGGGCCTGCATCTGTCCGGTCCGCTCCAGCTCCACCCACAGGTCGCTCGGGGTGCGGCCGTGCTGCTCGGCCAGCGCCTCCACCCGGGCGTCCACGTCGTCGGCGGTGGGGCGCAGCCCCTCGCGATCCGCGATGTGCTCCACCACCATCATCCGCTTGAGCG
>DATABT010000612.1:0-14959 GCA_036259455.1 Longimicrobium sp.
AGCATCGCCGCCCCGCGTCCGCCGCGCTTCGTCCCACCTCCGCACGCCTCGTCCCGGCAGCGCGAAGCCCGCCCCGCGCGCGTTCCGCCAATCCGGCTGGGGCGATATCGTCCCGCCACGCACCTCTCACCCGCCGGCGCGTCCCTCACCTTCGATTGATCCGCCCATGCGATTCCGATCCGCCGCGCTCATCGCCCTTCTCGCGTTCGTGACCGCGCCCGCCGCCGCGCAGGAGCCGGTGGCGATCACGCACGTGTCCGTCATCCCCATGGACCGCGAGCGGGTGCTGCCGGACCAGACGGTGCTGGTGCGCGAAGGGCGAGTCGTCGCGGTGGGGCCGGCGGCGAGCGTGCAGGTGCCCGCGGATGCGCGGCGGATCGACGGCGCGGGCAAGTTCCTCATCCCCGGCCTCGCCGACATGCACGCGCACCTGTTCTCCGACGCCGCCGTGCCGGATTCCGTGGCGCCCGACGAGCTGCGCATCATGCTGGCGAACGGCGTCACCACGGCGCGGCTGATGATCGGCACGCCGGAGCAGCTCGTGCTCCGCGAGCGCGTCCGGCGCGGCGAGGTGCTGGGGCCGTCGCTCTACCTGGCGAGCCCGCAGTTCGCGGGGCGCGTGTACGGCGACACGGCGCACTTCAACGGCCGCGTGGTCGCCACGCCGGAGCAGGCCCGTGCCGCCGTCCGCGACGTGGCGGCTGAAGGTTACGACTTCATCAAGCTCACCGTCCTCATCTCCCTCCCCGTCTACGAGGCGGTGGTGGACGAGGCGCGGCGGGTGGGGATCAAGGTGATCGGACACGTGGATCCGCAGGTGGGGCTGGCGCGCGCGCTGGCCGCCGGACAGCAGATCGAGCACCTGAACATGTACTTCGAGGCGGCGCTGCGGGATGGCGCGCCGATGACGGCTTCCGTGTCGGACTACCTGATCTACCGTCCGGCCAACTGGGAGAGCCTGGACTGGCTGGACGACGCCAGGCTCGACTCACTGGGCCGCGCGACGGCTGCCGCCGGCGTGTGGAGCAGCCCCACGCTCGCGTTCTTCAAGCTGGCGTTCGGCGTGGGCCAGCCGGACGAGGTGGTGCGGGCGCGGCCGGACTGGGCCGTGCTCCCGGATTCGCTGCGCCGGCTGATGGCCGAGGGGCGCGACTACTACTGGCGAAACCCGCCGTCCGCGGAGCGGCGCGCGCGCTACATCGAGGCGCGCAACCGGATCGTCCGCGCCATTCATCAGGCCGGCGGGCGCATCCTGGCCGGTAGCGACTCGCCCGAGTTCTTTCTGGTCTACGGCTGGACGCTGCACCGTGAACTGCAGAGCCTGGTCGAGGCCGGTCTGCCGCCCTACGCCGCGCTGGAAGCCGCCACGCGCAACCCGGCGGAGTGGCTGGGCGCGCTCGCGGAGAGCGGCACCGTGGAGCCCGGCAAGCGCGCGGACCTGGTGCTGCTGGACGCCGACCCGCTGGACGACATCCGCAACACCACGCGCATCGCCGGCGTAATGCGCGCGGGCCGCTGGTACGCGGCGGAGGAGCTGCGGCGGATGATCGGCGAATCCGCCGCCCGCATCCGCAACTCGCTGCCCTGAAACGGCTTTCGCGGCATCGGGATTGCCACGGACCGGCGGGAACCGGCGCGGCGGAATCGCGCCGGGACACCGCACAGGAGGTGGACCATGCGGAAGCTCAAGCTGCACGTGGAGACGCTGGCGGTCGAGTCGTTCGAGCCGGAAACCGGCGCCGCCGACGCGAGCGGAACGGTGCACGCGCACCAGGAAACGTCGCCGTTCCGCTGCACGATGTTCTGCACCTACAACTGCACCGGCATCCCCTGCTTCAGCGCCCGGCCGCCCTGCTGAGCGGGGCGACCTTCGCGTCGTGGCGGTTGAAACCGCGGCAAAGACAACGTGATGTCCGCCCGCGAGGGCGGCTCCTGCCAGAACGCCGCCCCGGTGCGCGGGGGCGGCGTTCGTGTGCGGTTGAAGCCCCACGGGGCCTGCGGGGTTTTCCGCTTTCGTAGCGGCGGAGCGGCGGATATTCATCCGCTCTCGCGGGCGCGGGACTGGCATTGGATGCGCCGGGTACGGATGGTCGGGACCGTGTTCGCACCGGCACGGTCTTCGCTTGCCGCAGGCTCGCAATCCGCCGTATGTTACGCGGTCTGTGGCGCAATCCGGCCACGGGCGCACCCCCAACGTACGCACGTCAGATTCGTCAAATGCTTGAACGAAAGATCCGGGTGCTGGTGGCCAAGCCGGGCCTGGACGGCCACGACCGCGGCGCCAAGGTCATCGCCGCCGCGCTGCGCGACGCCGGCATGGAGGTCATCTACACCGGCCTGCATCAGACGCCGGAAATGATCGTCAACGCCGCCATCCAGGAAGACGTGGACGTGGTGGCGCTGTCAATTCTGTCCGGCGCGCACATGACGCTGTTCCCGGCCGTGCACGAGGCGCTGCTGGCCGAGGGCGCGGACCACATCCTCATCACCGGCGGCGGCATCATCCCCGAAGAAGACATGCGCGCGCTGGAAAGCCGCGGCATCGGCAAGCTCTTCGGCCCGGGAACCACGACCGTCGAGGCGGTGGAGTACATCCGCGGCTGGTTCGCCGAGCACGGCCGCGACCGCGAGGCCGTCGCCCAGTGACCACCATCGCGCCCGAAGCCGAAGCGCCGCCGCCCGTGAAGGGGCGAGCCCGCACCCTTGCGCAGGAGGTCCGCGAGCTGGAAGCGCGGCTGCGCCAGGGCGGCGGGCCAAAGCGCATCCAGAAGCAGCACGACGACGGCAAGCTGACCGCGCGCGAGCGCATCGCCCTGCTGCTGGACCCGCGCACGCGGTTCCAGGAGGTGGGGCTGCTCGTCGCCTGGGACCGGTACGAGGGGCAGGCGCCCGCGGCGGGCGTGGTGACCGGGTTCGGCACGGTGTGCGGGCGCGAGGTGGTGGTCATCGCCAACGACGCCACCGTCAAGGCGGGGTCGTGGTGGCCGGAGACCATCACCAAGATGCTGCGCGCGCAGGAGATCGCCATGCGCTGCCGCGTCCCCATCATCTACCTGGTGGACAGCGCCGGCGTGAACCTTCCCTACCAGGGCGGCGTGTTTCCCGGCCAGTACGGCGCCTCGCGCATCTTCTACTACAACAGCATCATGCGGCGCTACCTGAAGGTGCCGCAGATCGCCGCGGTCATGGGGCCGTGCATTGCCGGCGGCGCCTACCTTCCCGCGCTCAGCGACGTGATCCTGATGGTGGAGGGGACGTCGTTCATGGGCCTGGGCGGGCCGAATCTGGTGAAGGGTGCGACGGGGCAGACGGTGGATAGCGAGACGCTGGGCGGGGCGCTTACGCACAACGCCATCAGCGGCGTGGCGCACTATCGCACGCCCGACGACCGCACCTGCATCGCCCGCATTCGCGAGCTGGTGAAGCAGCTGCCCCACGCGGAGCCCGCGCTGCCCATCGCGGAGGGAAAGCCGCCCGCGCGGCCTGAGGCGGACCTGTACGACCTGCTGCCGGAGGACCACAAGCAGCCGTACGACATGCGCCAGGTGCTGGGGTGCATTCTGGACGGCGGACAGCTGGACGAGTTCCAGGCGGACTACGCGCCGGAGATGATCTGCGGCCACGCGCGCATCCAGGGCATCCCGGTGGGCGTCATCGCAAACGCACGGGGGATGCTGAAGGACCCGCACGGCGGCGCGCCCAAGTTCGGCGGCATCATCTACGCCGATTCGGCGGACAAGGTGGCGTTCTTCATCGAGACGCTCGGCCGCCACGGCACGCCCATCCTGTTCGTGCAGGACGTGAGCGGCTTCATGGTCGGCTCGCAGGCGGAGCACTCGGGCATCATCCGCGCCGGCGCCCGCTTCGTGGAGGCGATGGCCACGGCCGGCGTGCCCAAGATCGTGCTGACGATCAACCACGCGTCCGGCGCGGGGTACTACGCCATGGCCGGGCAGGGCTTCGACCCGGACTTCATCTTCACCTGGCCCACGGGACGGATGGGGGTGATGGAGGGCGACTCGGCGGTGATGGCGCTGTTCAGCGCGCAGCTGGAGGCGCTGAAGAAGGAGGGAAAGCAGCCGGACGAGGCGCTGCAGGCGAAGATGGCCTCCGTGCGCGCCGACTACGACCACCAGCTGGACGCGAAGTTCGCCGCCGCCCGCGGCTTCGTCGACGCCGTGATCCTGCCGGATGAGACGCGCGCCGCGCTGTCCCTGGCCCTGCGCACGTCGCTCAACAACCCCGGCCCGCACCTGGGTGCCTTCGTCCTGCCGCCCAACGTGCAGGCGCGGTGACCGAAAGTGTACGTCGTTGACGGACGGCGGAATCGCCTCTAGAGTACAGGTGTTCGTGTGTCGTCTCATTCACGCCCGCCCGATCGAACCAACGCTGCACCCAGGGAGCCGCAGATGCATACGGCAACCACACCCCCCCGGCGTAGGTGGACGTGCGACGAGTACGAGCGCATGGGCGAACTCGGTATTCTGCCGGAATCCGGTGTCGAGCTGATCGAGGGCGAGGTGCGGGAGCGGAACGCCTGGGGAACTCCGCGGCGCTGGACCTACGAGGACTGGGAGCGGATGGTCGCCGGCGGGATCGTGAATGAAGACGAGCGCCTGGAACTCGTCGACGGAGATCTCGTCTGCATGACACCCGTCGGGCACCGTCACATCTACACGGTTGACCTGCTCACGGAGTTCCTGGGCGAGCAGGCGCGCGGACGCGCGATTCTGCGCGTGCAGAGTCCGCTGAAGTTCAATACCGGGGAGGCGCCGATGCCGGACCTCCTGCTGTTACGAATGCACGAGGACCGGTACCGCTCGCGCCTGGCGGGGCCGTGGGATGCTCTCCTGGTGGTGGAGGTTTCCGACAGTTCACTCGCTGACGATCTGGCCAAGGCCGAGCAGTACGCACGGGCCGCGATTCCGGAGTACTGGATCGTGGACGTGAACAGGCCGGCCGTGCTCGTGCACCAGCAACCTGTCGGCGGCGAATACGCGGACGTTCGCGACTACCGGCACGGGCAGGTGTTCTCGTCGCCGGCGCTCGGCGAACGCGCGGTGCGCGTGGAAGAGGTGCTTGGCCCCCCCTGATCCCGAGTCCCGGGTTGCCGCCGCGGCGGGGCGGGTGAAATATGACTCACCGGAGGCTGCACGCGCGGCCTCCGGATTGTTTTGTGATCCAGCTTTCCCACGGCCAAGTTTGCTCCTGCGTCGCGGTTTTATGGACGCGGTGATCCTGTCGCGCGCTGCGCTGTCCCTGGCGCTGCGCACGTCGCTCAACAACCCCGGCCCGCACGTGGGTGCCTTCGTCCTGCCGCCCAACGTGCAGGTGCGGTGACGTAAAAGGATGCAGTGTTGACAGGCCCGGTATGCTGGGGCAGCATTACTCCGTTCGCTTGTCGGGCCCTTTCGTTGCGTGTCGATCGTGCAGTGGCGAGGTACCCGGGAGCAGCAGATGAGCACCGCGATCGAGATGGAGAACGAGATCGAGGACGCCGTCGAGGTCGAGCCGCAGCGCAGGCGGTTCACCGTCGAGGAGTTCCAGCGGATGGGCGAGGCCGGCATCATCGCACCCGACGAACGGGTGGAGTTGATCGACGGAGAGGTGTACGAGATGACACCCGCGGGCCCCCGCCACATCTGGTCCGTGATCTACCTGAACAAGTACTTGCTGAAGCTCGCCGGAGACGACTTTTTCGTGTCACCGCAGAGCGGAGTAACCATCGGAGAGCAGAAACAGCCGTATCCTGACTTCGCCTTGCTGCGCTTGCGGCCGGGCAAGCTCCCGGGCGACGTCCCGCAGGCAGAAGATTGCGCTCTGCTCGTGGAAGTTGCCGACTCATCCGCTGATTTCGATCGCAAGATGAAGAGCCGGATGTATGCCGGGGCGAACATCCCGGAGTACTGGGTCCTGGATCTACCGAAGAGCCGCGTAGTCGTACATCGCCGCCCGCGAGCAGGTGCCTACCGCCAGGTCACGGAGTACGGCGTGGATGCCTCGTTTACTTCACCCGTGTTCGGCGCACGGACAATCGTGGTGAAAGACTTGCTCAGGGCAACGGAAGCCTGACCTCCCGGGTTGCCGCCGCGGCGGGGCGGGTGATATATGACTCTCCGGAGGCTGCACGCGCGGCCTCCGGATTGTTTTGGACCGGGGCGAGCGCTCCACGCGCTCCTTTTGGACATCGATCGACCTGATGAAACAGACCATCCGCATCGCCAGTGGCCAGGGCTTCTGGGGCGACCAGCTGGACGCGCCCAGGCAGCAGGTGGAGGGCGGCCCCATCGACTACCTGATGCTCGACTACCTGGCCGAGGTCACCATGTCGATCATGCAGAAGCAGCGCAGCCGCAACCCGTCCGCCGGGTACGCGCGCGACTTCGTGCCGCTGATGGGCGACATCCTGCCCGCCGTGGTGGAGCGCGGCATTCGCGTGGTGGCCAACGCGGGCGGCGTGAACCCGGCCGGCTGCCGCGACGCGGTGCTGGAGGAGGCGCGCCGGGTGGGCGTCGGCGGGCGGGCGCGGATCGCGATGATCACCGGTGACGACATCCTGGAGCGGCTGCCGGACCTGCTGGCGCGCGGCGTGGAGCTCAGGAACATGGAGACGGGCGAGCCGCTGTCGATGGTGCTGGACCGGGTGCAGAGCGCCAACGCGTACATCGGCGCGCGGCCCATCGTGGAGGCGCTGCGGCAGGACGCGCACGTGGTCATCACCGGCCGCTCCACGGACACGGCGCTGACGTACGCGCCCATGATCCACGAGTTCGGGTGGAGCGTGGACGACCACGATCGCATCGCGGCGGGAGTCGTTGCCGGACACATCAACGAGTGCGGCGCGCAGGCCAGCGGCGGC
Source organism: Longimicrobium sp. (assembly GCA_036259455.1). Lineage (GTDB taxonomy): Bacteria > Gemmatimonadota > Gemmatimonadetes > Longimicrobiales > Longimicrobiaceae > Longimicrobium. The sequence goes on from DATABT010000612.1 coordinate 6,860, forward strand.
AACCACCTCGTGGACTGGCGTACCATCCCGGACCTGGCCAACGTCGGCTATCCCATCATCGAGGCGGCGCCGGACGGATCGTTCGTCGTCACCAAGCACGACGGCACGGGCGGGCGGGTGACGCGGGCGACGGTGAAGGAGCAGCTGGTCTACGAGATGGGCGATCCGCGCAGCTACATCACGCCGGACGTGGTGGCGGACTTCACCAGCATCCGGCTGGAGGATGCGGGGCCGGACCGCGTGCGCGTGTCCGGGGTGCGCGGCGGCCCGGCGACGCCGCTGCTCAAGGTGAGCATCGCCTACTCCGACGGCTACAAGGCGACGGGGACGCTCGTCTACTCCTGGCCGGACGCGGTGGAGAAGGCGCAGATGGCGGACCGGGTGCTGCGCGAGCGGATGGACCGCCTCGGGCTCAAGTTCGACGAGGTGCTTACGGAGTACGTGGGATGGAACGCCACGCACGGCCCCCTGGCGGGCCCCCTGCCGCGCGACCTGCCGGAGGTGACGGTGCGCTGGGGCGTGCGCGGGCAGGACAAAGCCGCGGTGGAGCGCTTCACCAAGGAGATCGCGCCGCTGGTCCTCGCCGGCCCGCCGTCGGTGACGGGCTTTGCGGGCGGGCGCCCGGCGGTGCAGGAGATCATGGCGTACTGGCCGGCGCTGATCCCCAAGACGGAGATCGAGCCGGGGCTGAGGGTAGAGGTCACGACGGCATGAGGGGTCTGGAGAAGAAGTGCGAAAGTGCGAAAGTGCGAAAGTGCGAAAGTAACTTCGCCGTTCACTCTCGCACTTTCGCACGCTCGCACGTTCGCGCTGCGGCGGGGGAGCCGGCGGGCCGATGAGAATCACCTTTCTCGGCACCGCCGCCGCGCGCCCCACGGTGGGCCGCAACGTCTCGTCGCTCATGATCCAGCGCGAGGGCGACGTGATGATGTTCGATTGCGGCGAGGGAACGCAGCGGCAGATGATGCGCTACGGGACGGGGTTCTCGTTCGCCGACATCTTCTTCACGCACCTGCACGCGGACCACTTTCTGGGCGTCATCGGCCTGCTGCGCACGCTGGGGCTGCAGGCGCGCGAGGAGCCCATGGACCTGTGGACGCCGCGCGGCACCACCGACCTGCTGCGGCAGGCGGTGGAGCTGGGCGTGGAGCGCGTGCCGTTCGAGGTGCGCATCCGCGAGCTCTCGCCGGGCGACGCGGTGCAGCGCGGCGTGTACGACGTGGTCGCGTTCCGCACCCAGCACCGGGGCGGGCTCTCGCTCGGCTACGCGGTCGTGGAGCATCCGCGGCTGGGGCGCTTCGACGCGGCGAAGGCGCGGGAGATGGGAATTCCCGAGGGGCCGCTCTGGGGCAGTCTGCACCACGGCGAGCCGGTGGAGCTGGACGGCCGCGTCTTTCGCCCCGAGGACGTGGTCGGGCCCGCGCGGCCGGGGCGGCGCGTCGTCTACACGGGGGACACGCGGCCGTGCAAGGCGTCCATCGAGCACTCGCGCGCGGCCGACCTGCTGATCCACGAGGCCACCTTCGCGCAGGACGAGGCGGACCGCGCCCAGCACACCGGCCACTCCACCGCCCGCGAGGCCGCCGAGGTGGCAAAGGCCGCCCAGGCGCTGAAGCTGGTGCTCACGCACTTCTCGCCGCGCTACGCGGACGACCCGCGCACCCTGGAGCGCGAGGCCCGCGCCGTCTTTCCCGACGTGGTCGCCGCGCACGACGGCCTGGTGATCGAGGTCCCCTACCGCGACGCGTGATTGCGCGGCAACCGCCAGCCATCCCGAGTCATTCGGCCCTGCACGCACCACGCTGGATGAAACCGCGCCGCATCCCGTCATTTCGAAGGAGGCGCCCGCGCAGAACGCGGCCGGGGCAGGGGTTCCGCGGCGCCGCCCGAGAAATCTACTCACCCGTGCTGGTGACCCGTTCTCTCGCGCCGGGCCTGCCGCGTGTTTCGCCTCCGGAGAGGCGCCGCGCCGAACCTGCCGAACCGACGGACCTTGCCTGCAGCACATGGCCGGCTCTTTACCGCGAAGCTTCACTCCCGGCCGGGAAAGAAGGTCCTTCGGTCGCGCGCAAGCTATTGTGCGGCCTCTGGTTTCGCGCATGCGCTCCCTCCTGGGAAAGTCGCCTCGGCAGAAGCCCCTCATCGCCCGCAACAACCGACTTTCTGATGTGATGGGAGGCGCCCCGCGTCTACAGGCGCTGAATAGAAGACCCATTCGGGCGAGCGCCGTGGAGCGGGCGTGGCACCTGCACGGGCCAGTAGATTTCTCGGTCGGCGCCACGGATTCCTGCAACGGCAAAGATCACGCGGGCGCCTCCTTCGAAATGACAGCCGTGCGAGCGACTTTCGTCCCACAGGGTGCGCGTAGCGCCGGCTCAGGATGACGGATTTGCTTTTACGGAGTCAACGGAGAATTTCTCTGTTGGCTCCGTTGATTTCTGATGATCGATTCCGGTGATGTCGAAATCGGGCACCTTCGTTCGACCAGTCGTGTTCGCAACCCAATCCACCCCCCATTCCGGGAGGCAGCCATGCGGTACCTGTGCCTGATCTATGACGACGAATCCGTGATCAACGCGATGCCCAAGGACGAGAGCGACGCCTTCATGGGCGAGTACTTCTCGTTCACCGACGGCATCCGGCAGAGCGGCCAGTACGTGGCCGGCGAGGCGCTGCACCCGGTGTCGACGGCGACCACGGTGCGCATCCGCAACGGCAAGCTGTCCACGACGGACGGCCCGTTCGCGGAAACCAAGGAGCAGCTGGGCGGCTTTTACCTCATCGAGGCGCGCGACCTGGACGAGGCCATCCAGGTGGCCGCGAAGATCCCGTCCGCCCGCACCGGCAGCATCGAGGTGCGTCCGGTGGTGGACTTCGGCGAGATGCCGCAGTAGCCGGGGCCGGTCATGAGATACCTGTGCCTGATCTACGGCGAGGAGCGGGACCGGGAGGCGATGCCCGGGTCCGAATCCGATGCGTACCTGGCGGAGTGCATGACCGCCGAGGAGGCGATCCGGGCGGGTGGTCATCACCTCGCCGGCGAGGCGCTGCACCCGGCCGCCACGGCGACCATCGTGCGCATCCGCAACGGCAAGCTGTCGACGACGGATGGGCCGTTCGCCGAGACCAGGGAGCAGCTGGGCGGCTTCTATCTCATCGAGGCGCGCGACCTGAACGAGGCCATCCAGGTGGCGGCCAGGATCCCGTCCGCGCGCACCGGCGGCATCGAGGTGCGCCCGGTCGTGGATTTCAGTCAACCGCAACCCTGATCCCATGAACACGGGCGAGGACGCGGCCGGCGAGGTGCGGGGGGCGGTGGATGCCGTCTACCGGGCCGAGTCGCGCCGCGTACTCGCCACGCTCATCCGCCTGCTGGGCGACTTCAACCGGGCGGAGGAGGCGCTGCACGACGCCTTTGCCGCCGCGCTGGAGAAGTGGCCACGCGACGGTATCCCGGCCAACCCGCGGGCGTGGCTGGTCTCCACCGGCCGCTTCAAGGCCATCGACGCGATCCGCCGCCGCGCCCGCTTCGACGCGAAGCTGGGCGAGATCGCGGCGCAGATCGAGTCCGCGACCGCCGATCCCGCGGAGCTGGACGACGAGCGGATCGAAGACGATCGGCTGCGCCTGATCTTCACCTGCTGCCACCCCGCGCTCTCGCCGGACGCGCGCGTCGCCCTTACGCTGCGCGAGGTGTGCGGGCTCACCACGGAGGAGATCGCGCGCGCGTACCTGACGGGCGCGCCCACGCTGGCGCAGCGGATCGTGCGCGCCAAGGCCAAGATCCGCGACGCGCGCATCCCCTACCAGGTGCCGGGCCTGGCGGAGCTGCCAGAGCGGCTGGACGCCGTGCTGCAGGTCATCTACCTCGTCTTCAACGAAGGATATTCCGCGTCGTCGGGGGCCACGCTCACGCGCGCGGACCTTTCGGACGAGGCCATACGGCTGGGGCGGCTGCTGGCCGAGCTGCTGCCGGAGCCGGAGGTGCTGGGGCTGCTCGCGCTGATGCTGCTTCACGAATCCCGCCGCGCCGCGCGCACGTCGGCGGACGGCGAGCTGGTGCTGCTGGCGGACCAGGACCGCACGCTGTGGGACCGTGCGATGATCGCGGAAGGGCGAGCGCTGGTAGAGCGCGCCATCCGCTCGCGGCGGTTCGGGCCGTACACGCTGCAGGCCGCCATCAGCGCCGTGCACGCCGAGGCGCCCGCGGCGGGCGCGACGGACTGGCCCCAGATCGTGGGCCTGTACGACGTGCTGATGCGCGCCGAACCGTCCCCCGTCGTGGAGCTGAACCGCGCCGCCGCCATCGCCATGCGCGACGGCCCCGCCGCCGGGCTGGCGCTGATGGACGCGCTCCTCGCGCGCGGCGAGCTGGCCGACTACCACCTCGCGCACTCCGCCCGCGCCGACCTCCTCCGCCGCCTGGGCCGCACCGCCGGCGCGCGCGAGGCATACGCGCGGGCGCTCAGCCTGGCGCGGCAGGAGCCGGAGCGCCGGTTCATCGAGCGGCGAATGGGGGAGATGGGGAGCGCCTGACGACCCCGGGCTTCAATTCACGGTGAAGGGTCCTTGCGGCGAGAGGCCGCGAGAGGCGTCGGTGCGCGGACGCAGACAAACGTCAGCCGAAGCGCCATCGAAATTCTCCCCCTCTCCGAGGGGCCCTCTGCCGAAGCGAGCGCGGCTCCGCCACTCCGGCACGCAACTCAGCCACTCTGGCACGCTCGATAAGGTACGCGCTCTGCATGTCGCCGCGACCGGTCAGCCTCACCCGCGACCGCTTGACACGGCGGTGCGACGCGCTATTTTACCGCCGTCGTTAGCACTCTCACGATGTGAGTGCTAACAGAGCCGGTGAGGTTGAGTACACGGTTTTCTTAACCCCATCACACCCCATTACGCACGGAGGTCACCAGATGCCCACCGCGACCGATATCAAGGTCAAGCCGCTCGCGGACCGCGTCGTCGTGAAGCCGCTCGAGGAGACGGAGCAGATGCGCGGCGGCCTGTACATTCCCGACACCGCCAAGGAAAAGCCCCAGCAGGGCGAGGTGGTGGCCGTGGGTCCGGGCCGCGTGGAGGACGGCAAGCGGGTCGACATGGAGCTGAAGGTGGGTGACAAGGTGCTGTACGGTAAGTACAGCGGCACCGAGGTCACCGTCGAGAACGAGCAGTACCTGATCCTGCGCGAGTCCGACGTGCTGGCGGTGGTCGGCTGATCCAGCCGATCGCCCGACGTACGGACCCGCTGACCGACATCTGGACCAACCTGTAATCAACGGAGACATCGAACGATGGCTGCCAAGGAGCTGACGTTCAACACCGACGCCCGCGCCGCGCTCAAGAAGGGCGTGGACAAGCTGGCCGAGGCCGTGAAGGTGACGCTGGGCCCCAAGGGCCGCAACGTGGTGATCGACCGCAAGTTCGGCTCGCCGCTCATCACCAAGGACGGCGTGACGGTGGCGAAGGAAGTGGAGCTGGAGGACGCGATCGAGAACATGGGCGCGCAGATGGTGAAGGAGGTCGCCACCAAGACGAGCGACCTGGCCGGTGACGGCACCACCACCGCGACCGTGCTGGCGCAGGCCATCTTCCGCGAGGGCCTCAAGAACGTGACCGCGGGCGCCAACCCCATGGCGCTCAAGCGCGGCATCGACAAGGCCGTGGACAAGGTGATCGAGGAGCTCAAGGGCCTCTCCGTCCCCACCGCGGGCAAGAAGGAGATCGCCCAGGTGGGCACCATCTCCGCCAACAGCGACGAGGAGATCGGCAACCTCATCGCCGAGGCCATGGAGAAGGTGGGCAAGGACGGCGTGATCACGGTCGAAGAGGCCAAGGGCCTGGAGACCACGCTGGAGACGGTCGAGGGCATGCAGTTCGACCGCGGCTACAGCTCGCCCTACTTCGTCACCGATCCGGACCGCATGGAGGCGGTGCTGGACGACGCGCTGATCCTGATCCACGACAAGAAGATCAGCACCATGAAGGACCTTCTCCCCATCCTGGAGAAGGTGGCGCAGATGGGCCGTCCCCTGCTGATCATCGCCGAGGACGTGGAGGGCGAGGCCCTGGCCACACTGGTGGTGAACAAGCTGCGCGGCACCCTGCGGGTGTGCGCCGTCAAGGCGCCGGGCTTTGGTGACCGCCGCAAGGCCATGCTGCAGGACATCGCCGTCCTGACCGGCGGCCAGGTGATCTCGGAAGAGGTCGGCTTCAAGCTGGAGAACGCGGTGGTCAGCGACCTGGGCAAGGCCAAGCGCATCGTCATCGACAAGGACAACACGACGATCGTGGACGGCGCCGGGCAGCACGAGACCATCGAGGGCCGCATCAAGGAGATCCGCGCGGCCATCGACAAGACCACCAGCGACTACGACCGCGAAAAGCTGCAGGAGCGGCTGGCCAAGCTGGCCGGCGGCGTGGCCGTGATCCACGTGGGCGCCGCCACCGAGACGGCGATGAAGGAGAAGAAGGCCCGCGTGGAGGACGCCCTGCACGCCACCCGCGCGGCGGTGGAAGAGGGCATCGTCCCCGGCGGCGGCGTGGCGCTGCTGCGCGCCCAGAAGGCCCTCAAGGACCTGGCGCTGGACGACGCGGACGAGCAGATCGGCGTGCGCATCGTGGAGCGCGCGCTGGAGGAGCCCATCCGCCAGATCAGCATCAACGCGGGTGTGGAGGGGAGCATCGTCGTGCAGAAGGTGCGTGACGCCGACGACCGCAACTACGGTTACAACGCCCGCACGGACGAGTACGAGGACCTGGTCGCGGCCGGCGTGATCGACCCCACCAAGGTCACGCGCACGGCGCTGCAGAACGCCAGCTCCATCGCCGGCCTGCTGCTGACCACCGAGGCCGTGGTCACGGAGAAGCCGGAGCCCAAGAGCAGCGCCCCCGCCATGCCCGGCGGCGGCGGCATGGGCGACATGTACTGATGTCGTTGCCGGTGAGGGGTTTACAAAACCTCACCGGGAGTTTCACCGGATAACTCCGGATGCCGTGCCCACCGCCCGCAGGGATGCCCCTGCGGGCGGTGGTGCGTTCAGGCTGCTTTCGCAGCCTGCAGCTCCTCGCGCAGCCGCGCGATCTCGGCGCGCATGGCCGCGACCTCATCCGCCGGTGGGCCGGCCGGCTCGTCCCGGCCGATCTTGCGGTCGATCATTGCGACGGCGTCGGCCAGGTTCTCGGACATCAGGTGCCCATACGTTTCGATCACCTGCTGATCCCGGATCCGGACGTGCCTACAGGAACGCGTAGTTGAGCGCCGTGATGGTGAGGAACAGAAAGATGAGCGCGCCGGCGATGCGAAACTGCGTGATAATCACAGTCGTGTACTGGCGCCCGGCGGTCTTTATCTCCGTCCAGATCTTCGCCATCTCGGCCCGCACGACGCCCAGGCCCGTTCGCCGGATCGTGCGGCGTGCGCGGGCAAAGCCGCGGATGCTTCCCCGTCGGAATCGGCCGAGCGCGGCATACAGCGAGGCTTCCGACACAAAGAGCCAGACGCCGAGCACGATCACTAGCGGGAGCGTGACGATTGGCACGACCCGGACGATGACGAAGAGCAGGATGCTTCCGTACATGTAGGAAGCCACGCCCACCGCCACCACGAAGTAGAGGATGACGACACAGGGAAGCACGATCGCAAACGCCGGTGCCGTAAGCGCGAAGAACAGAACGATTATGATCGTCAGCGGGATCGACACGAGGGATCCCCAGAAGTTCGTTCGGAGCTCCCGGAACAGGTCCTTCACGATTTCGGCGTAGAACTGGAGCTGGGTCTGGCCATCCGCCTCCGCCATGCCGTACACCAGCCCGAAGGTGAAGATGGAGGCGACGGGCAGGTAGTCGGGAAGCCAAGGCGGGATGAGTGCGGGATCGATCTTCAACTGGCGCGCCAGTGCCAACACGGCGCGCCCGAACGGAACTGAGAGGGTGGCTTGGTAGAACTCTACGATGTTGGCAAGAGAGGACCGCCAGTTGATCCGCTGGCTTGTCATCGCCATTAGCCCCACGAGGTTCACTGCGGCCACGCATACTCGCACGATCTGCGTGCTGAGGCGCACCGAGCGGGGCGGATCGACGGCGGCGGGGGCGGGGCTGGCG